>DAORAG010000006.1:0-25133 GCA_035344095.1 Cyclobacteriaceae bacterium
ACTAAAGCAATCAGGTGCTACTTCGTGGGCAGGGCAAGAGGAGTCGCCCTACCTGCAGGAATCGCTTGGAATAAGTTACCCCATTTTTTCTACGCAGATTTTGGTGGATAATGCAACAAAGGCTTTTCATCAGTGGAGGAAAATATCTGCTCAGGATCGTGCAGGTATTCTTGTGGAATCGCTTGAGCGGATCAAGAATCGGTTTTTCGAGATTGCCTATGCTACCATGCATACTACTGGTCAGGGATATATGATGGCGTTTCAAGCTTCCGGTCCTCACGCTGCAGACCGCGCCATGGAGGCAATAGCTGCTGGTTACGAAGAGTTGGGCCGCTTCCCTTCGGCAACGCAATGGGACAAACCGATGGGTAAGTACAGCATTCAGCTCAATAAGGAATGGAGAGCGGTACCAAAAGGAATTTCATTAGTTGTCGGTTGTTCAACATTTCCGACATGGAATTCTGTCACTGGCATTTATGGAAGTCTGATTACCGGCAATACCGTTATCGTGAAACCACATCCCGGAGCGATTTTACCTATCGCCATTTTTGTTGCTGAGATTCAAAGGGTGATGGATGAAAATGGAATTGATCCAAATGCTTGCCAATTGGCGGTGGATACCTTTGATAAAATGATCACTAAAGAACTTGCTGAGCATCCCGCTGTCAAGCTCATTGACTACACCGGTAATTCTGCATTCGGTAGTTATTTGGAATCAATCCCAGGCAAGGCGGTCTTTACTGAAAAAACCGGAGTTAACTCTGTGATCATGGACTCAGTGGAAGATATCGATAAGGCCGTAGCCAATCTTACCTTTTCCGTCAACCTATACAGTGGGCAAATGTGTACTGCGCCACAAAACTTTTTTATTCCATCTGCCGGTGTCCGTACACCTAATGGAGTTGTCTCATTTGATGAGTTCGCCCAGAAGTTTGTCGATAGTGTGAATGGTCTGGTTGACAATCCAAAAGCTGGGCCTTTCGTTTTGGGCGCTATCCAAAATAAGAAAACCTGTGACAGAGTGGCGGAGGCGGAGTCGATACCCGGAAAGGTTTGGTTGAAGTCACGAACGTTTGAAAATCCTATGTTTAAAAAGGCACGGGTGATTACACCTGTGGTAGTAGAAGTGGACGCATCTAAAACGGACATCTTCAGCAAAGAATTGTTCGGGCCAATTGCACTGCTGATCAAAACAAAAGATACTGATGAATCAATTCGTCTGGCGCAGCAGCTAGCCCAACAACATGGAGCCATTTCATGCGGTGCATACACCACCGATGCTCAAGTTCGTGAAAAGATTGCTGATGAGATGTCACTGGCCGCCACACCCGTGTCGTTCAATTTAGTTGGCGGTATCTACATGAATCAGAATGCAGCTTTCTCTGACTTCCACGTGACGGGGGGAAACCCAGCGGGTAACGCAAGCTTCACTAATCCCGAGTACGTGACCAGGCGATTTACCTGGGTGGGTCATCGCGAACCGGTGAAAGCGGTTGTATAGATTTTTTGAAAGCATATATGTATCGCCCGGAAACAGATTGTCTCCGAGCGATAGAGGGAGTCAACCTATTATTCGTTTATCGGTAGCTACGTACCTGGCATATCCAAGCAAGGCGCCCATTACCATAATATTTCTAAAAACGTTGATCATTTCCAGCTCCATTTCCCGTGCCATGGCTTCGGTCATCATCGCCATTTCAATTTCATTCCCCATCGATCGAGGGAGATGAACCAGTAAGGCCATTAGCAATACATACAATGCCATAAGTGTGTATGCTAGCTTGTCGTACTTGCCAATAATCGCACTAATGATGAAAAGAATTATGCACACCATGGTAAAGTAGCTCCAGAACAAGGGAAATGGAATGTAGTCAGGCACAAATGCTGCACCAACTTCTGGCTTACCCAAGTGCAAGCCAACATATATTAAAAACGAAAGTGGAAATAGGTAACGTCCGATGTTTAGTATTTTATCCATGATGCTACATTTCAAAAGGTGATACTTCGCGAATTTCAGTGTAGCCCGCTTTGCTCTCCAGAATCGGACAGGTGCTTGCCCATTCTTTTACCTGGTCAATATCCTTCGCCTTGCAAATCATGTAACCAGTAACCATCACTTTTTCTTTAATTGAAGGCTTATTGGCAACTCCTGCGTTGCTGATCATGGCACCATCCCAGTTGATAGGTTTGGTGGAGATCAGGTTTCCATTCATTGCAATATTTCCGATCCAGGCTTGCCATGCGGCCATGCTCTGCTTGAGTTTTTCAGCCGTCAGCAAATACTGACCGTCTCCTGATTCGTTCCAGAATAGTAAAAGATACTCTTTCATAAAGTTTGTTGTTTGATGATAACACAAACTTCAAACTCGATGCTCTAATGGCTCTTGACAAATGTCAAGACTTCAGATTTTTGGTTTTAAGCGCGTTAACGTTTCGGCACTGATGCCGAGGTAGGAGGCGATGAGTTTGCTGGAGAGTCGAGACATGATTTTGGGCTTGTTTTCCATCATCCACCTGATGCGCTCCAGCGCGTCCATACTGGTGAGTGTATTTACGCGATAAACTGTGTTGTTGTAGGATACCTCCAGTATTTGTTTGTAAATGGAAGCAAACTGCGGTACAGAGGCTTCGAGTTGCTGGAAGCTATCGTAATGAATACGAAGTAATTTGCATGGTTCCACACATCGGATAAACTCGGTGGACGGAACCTTATTCTGAAATCCAAAAATGTCCGTGCACCATTGATCTTCAATATAAAATTCACGTGTTGATTCAGCACCTGAATTATCTGTAACGTAGACCTGCAAGCACCCTTCAACAACAAAGTATATGTGCTTACAAACTTCGCCCGGCTGAAGAAGGAAGTCACCTCGCTTTGTATTAAGTTCTTCAAAATGGGGAAGCACTACATCTACATTATCTGGCAGTCCGCCTAATCTGTCGGTAATGTGTTTTCGGAGTGCTTCAATCATGGCACTGCTGTGGAGGTCTCGTTAATGTATCGGCCAAACAAGTCATTTAGAAAATCCGAAACAATACTCTGCCCATTAAAAAGAACACAATTCCAAGATGAATGTATAGCCAAATTTTTTGGTACGCGGGGCGATTATTCCATGTTACGGTTGGGTTGAACGGATCGAATACAAGCGCAATACCGAAATTAGAGAGACCTGTACCCAAATCACCCGACCAAATGAAATAGCCTCCAAGCAACATCATTCCAATGTATAGTATCCTGGAAACACCAGCTCCCATTTGAACCGGTTTGTAAAAATTTTCAAAGTGTTTCATCTTTTAATAGTCTTTTGAATTATTAAATGAACAAAATGCTGAGGCAGCATGCCGTGAACCACCAGCATTGACTACTTATTGTAGGATTAGAGAATGATGGGTTTTGTTACAACTGATGCAATTTTTTTCAGAACAGGTATTGTGAGGTGATTTGATTACCCAGCCAGGAAGCAAAATCAGGTGGAGGCATTAAATCAGTTGGATCTGGTGAAGGGGTCTAAAAGATTTAATCGCAAGGAGCTGTTTGAGATACGGACCAAATTGGTAAAGGCAATAGACCCTTTGCGCGGAAAAGGGGCGCACTTGCAGGACTTGTTAATGAAATGTGACCGCATGGGAATGGGGGAGCTGCCTATTCCGACTGCTAGTCAAAATTGATGATTTCTCTGAAGTTAATATCAAAAGAAACCGTAGTTATGATAATTCAGGATTGCCTTTTAATTATTTTGAATGCGAAGTCACGTCCATAACCTTGCATGATAGCGAGGTTGATCCAGCTCAGCGCAAATTGTTCAAGAAGCAGAAATTTGTCGCTGCCACCGAAATCAAATACTTCCTCAAATCCAAGGTCGAGCGCGAGCTGCCGCGCCACCTCTTTGGCCTTTGTGCTGTCGCCAGCATAGAACATGTCGATTCCTGTATTGCCGTATCTTGGGTTGGCCATGTTTTCCGCACCGGTGGTATTAAAACACTTAACGATGTCTTTGCAATTAGTTAAAGACGATAATGCCTCTGTTGTGTTGCTGTAGGGATCTGGCTTCACGCGAACAGAGTTCATTGTGTCAATTATTATTTTGGAGGATACATCTGCTAAGCTTGCTGCAATTTCACGCACGGCCTGTGGGACGGCTGAGATTACAATTACATCGGCTTCCACTACAGCCTCCTTTATCGACATTGCCGCAACTTTTGACAACCCCGGGAGTTTTGCTCCTTTAAAGTTATGCGGTTCACGAACTCCAAATGTAACACGGTGACCTGCCTTCAGCCACCCTTGTGCAAGCGAACTTCCAACATTACCGGTGCCTATTATCGTGATGTTCATGTGTGTGAGATACTTTTAGTTGAATTGAATATTATAAAATAAATGGGTATAAAAATATAGATACTTAGTGCCAAATACGGATGAATGAATCCAAGTGATGCACCTGCCAGGTAAAGTAAGGGCCCGAAAAAAAGTGATCTTACGGTGGCAACTCTAAAGTGTTTAACATCCGTTGAATCTTGTAGACTTGAGGGATTTTTTAAAAGATGAAATCGCATCAACGTAAAGCTCATCGCAACCATTGCCATTACCACTCCAAATATTGAAAGTGAAATTGAGTTATCCATATAGTCGCCCATTAAAGCCGTTGGGAATGGAACAAGCGAACACCAAAGTATAAGATTGGCATTGAGCCAGAACGTGCCATGGGTAACGCCTTTGAGTTGTTCAAAAATTCGGTGATGATTCACCCACACCACACATAAAATCATAAAACTGATGATCCAACTTATGAACTTAGGCAAAAGATGGGTGAGCGCTTTTAGCAGTTCACTAGTAGAGTTTTCTTGATGAATTTCTGGGACTTTTATTTCGAGGACAAGCAACGTCACGATTATGGCAAAGATACCATCGCTAAACGCCTCTACACGGGTTTTACTAAAGTGACCCGTAGAATAGTTCATGCAATTATCACTTTTTGGTTGTTACCTTATTCATCTATCGGTTGGTCAATCTAGTGTAGCTAAGTC
The DNA here is from genome assembly GCA_035344095.1 of Cyclobacteriaceae bacterium. Lineage (GTDB taxonomy): Bacteria > Bacteroidota > Bacteroidia > Cytophagales > Cyclobacteriaceae > ELB16-189. Next base: position 5,026 of record DAORAG010000006.1, read on the forward strand.
CGTATGTCCAAAGGAGATCGAAGGGCTTAAGGCCGGCTAACACGATATTCTCAAAAGAGTACCTCACTGATGATCTAAATGCCAGCGTTTTTGTAAAAGGAATTTCCAGTGCCGCTTCGGCATGGTACCTGTAGTTGATCTCTTCCTCAAGTGATTGCTGCCACCAGAATTCGTAACCCACTCTGACTTTATTAGCCAATTGATGCCTGGCGAAGATTCTGCCGGTGGCCCGCCAGGTTTCAATAGTGTTCGCTCCATCATAAATGAATTCGTCAAAGGCGGATCCGTTAAAACTTGTGCTCTCGAAAGTGGCAGTGATTGAGAGTTTCACAACATGCGATGGGTTTTGAATAATATTCCAGCTGGCACCTGGCCCAACCTGATATCGAAAGTCAATCTTTCTCCTGAGGTTAGTCTCGACCAATCCCATAATGTATGGATACACTCCAGACAGTGGGCGATAGTAAACGAAGTTGTACGAAATGATATCATTTTCACTTAGCTGCTTAAATGTTCGTCCATACTGATAGTCATTTCTCGTACTCAGGCCCCAGGTTGGGTTTGCATTGATCAATTCGATACGGTTGAGTAGAAGCGTTCGGGCGATGTTCCCATCTAACACAGTACCTGTGAGAGAAGCCTTAACCTGCCAGGAAACGCTATCGCTTTCGTTGAGCTGTGCGTGAGCCCAAATGCAACCTGCGAATACACCAAATGCAATGAAAGTAATTCTCATGAGTAGCGATCAGCTTTGGATTTTTTTTAACTAAGCCTGACCAGACTCATATCTGAGTATGGTCAGGCTGGTTTCAACTCTTATCAATTGATTTCACGAACGATCTCGATAAACCTGGATGGATCCACCACAAAAGGCAGATGCGAGGTGTTCATTTCATATACTTTTTTAACACCTCCATTTTCCTTAATCATTTGTTGTTGCAGTTCAAAAGGAACTGCATTATCGTTTTTAGTACTGATATAATACTTTGGCACCTTGTTAAAGTTTGCACCAATATTGACGACATCATTGAGCGCTTTGACGGGATCGGGGCGATGGTATTTTACCAGTACCTCCTTCATTTGATCAGGACAGTCGGCACAGACCACCGTAGGCAGTGCTTCTTTCTTGATGCCGATCAGCGAATAGTCTTCATTGAATTCAAAGATGTCCAGCTGCTGACCATTTAAGAATTTATCCACGATGCCATTGAGGCTTTGTCCGTTCTTGGGTAAGAATGCCGATACATAAATGAGTTTCTCAATTTTATTGGGCATGTTCTCTGCGATTTGTGAGATGATCATACCGGCCATGGAGTGACCGATAAGCCTCACTTTTCCGGGTTGCTCTTCAATTACCTTAGACACCGCTTTCACATAGTCGGCTTGCCCCACGTTCTTTCCATCGGTCTGGTCGATACCATGAGCAGGCAGATTAATCGTGATTACATTGGCATTCAGCGCCAGTTGGTTTCTTATCAATCCCCAGGCGCTTTCATCGGCCCATGCACCATGCACAAGCACGTACGTAGGATAATTTTTGCGTTGTCTCTCAAGTTCTGCGACCACAAGTTCTGCCGCTGCCGCACCTGAATTTTGTTGCTGGCCTGTGATCAGGTTTCCATCCTGAACGGCAAATGCAGAGAACGGGGAGCCAACTTCAAATTTCGAGTTCGGCATTTTGCGCGCCTCATCCTCAATTCGGAAAGGTTGAATTTTCATACCGACATAGTTATCGGCATATTGTTCCTCAGCGGATGCAAAGCCAGTCCATTTTTTTCCTTCCACCAGATATTTACCATTAGGCAGTTTTGCTTTCAGTAGGATGCATGTGCCATGACAGATGGCGGCAGCAGGTTTACCCGTTTGGTAGAAATCAACGAAGAACTTGTGCAGCGGCTCATTATCGATGAAGGTATACATCGGGCCTTGTCCACCGCACACGAAGATGGCTTTGTAGTCTTTGGGATTTACCTCCGACAGTTTCTTCGTATGCTTGATGAGCTCTTGCTTGGCTGGATCTTTTTTGAAGCCAAGTGAAACGTAATCGAACGCTGCGTATTGGCTCTGGTCTTCAGGGTCGCTGAAGCCATCAAATTTAATTTCGCCCCCATCGGGTGATGCAATATCAACAGCATAACCTGCTTCAGAGAATATCCAATAGGGGTGGGCGAGTTCAGCGTACCAGACACCAATGGGCCATCCTGTCTGTTTGCTGGTCGATGGGTTGGAGGCGATCATCAATATCTTGCCGTTGTGGCCGGCATTGTGCTGCGCGATCGCAGCCGAGCAAAGTAATAGTGTAAAAATCGTTAGTAGTGTTCTCATGAATTTTTGGTTTTGACTTGCCTAACCCAAAAATGAGGGGAGAGTGTTCCTTATCTCAACTGACTTACTTTTTTGTAGGATACTTTCTAAATTGAAAGTTTGGAGAACGAGCCAATGCATCCACTTACAAATCCATCACGCTATGCCTGATTTTGTTTACGATAAGAAAGTGTATTACAATCCTGTGGAGTTTGCCATGGATCGGATTGGGGGTACGTGGAAGATGCCGATCCTTTGGAGGCTCAGGGACAGTACGCTGAGGTTCAGCGACTTCAAGAAGGATCTTCCTCACATCACCGACAAGATGCTGGCCAGTGTTTTGAAAAGTCTGGAGCAGGAGGGTTTTATTACTCGCAAGGCCTATGCGGTGGTACCGCCTAAAGTGGAGTACACCATTACAGAGAGAGGGCTGCGCGCGATACCCATCATTGAGATCATCAGGAAATATGGCTCAGAGCTGATGAAGGAGTTTGGAGTAAAGCATTCATAGAAATGCTGCTTGGTTCTATTTTGCCCAATCGAGCAGCAGTATTGTTACAAAAAAGAATATGCTGTTGCCTGCTTTCATTTTGCCCAATCTGGTACAGGAGTGGATGGATCGAAGAGTTCGTCTAGGTAGTAGACAAGTTTTGTTTCGTTCTGAAAGAAGCGATATATGCCCTGCGCCATAATGCTTCTCTTTGCGCCATTCGGCAGCGTGTCGTTATCATGTAACCGAGCGAGTAAAGCATGTCCAAACTCGTGGAAAAGAAGCTCTTTTTTGAAGTAGTAATCTTGCTGACTCCAGCAGCGACCAATTTTAGAGATTCTAACCGTTGGCGTTCTTGACCCTGATCTAGATATGCCGACACCGCAGTATTGAACCCCATCGTATTCCACATTATCAACAAGTTCGAGAACTAACCTTGTCGTATCAATCTCAACACCCCTCTTTTCGGCTTCCTTAAGAAAATCCACCAGATATTCCATCAGAGGATTTGGCTCTTTGACAGGAACAACGGCATCTTCCTGGCAACTGAGCAGAAGTATTAGTATGAAAACGGCATATGAGCTTCTAAGTGGCATTTTCTTACAATGAATATAACAGACAGCCGTGGCATCCATATACCACCATTTTGGTGATTATTATTGAGTGCATTATACTGGCTTTTTACCTATTATTGACATGTGACTTGGAAATACCCTTTTCTAATCTTGATTTCCCTAATAGTAACATCGTCCTGTGTTGATCGGCTCGATACCGAGAATTTTGCGTTGGTAGCGGACAATTCGCAAGTCGTTATAGATGGATATATTTCTGATCAACCTGGGCCTTACTTTGTCAGAGTCTTCAAACCGTCTGCGGTAGATGATGTACTGAATTCCCGAGATGTGATCAATGCAAAACAGGTAACTATTTTCGATGACCAGGGTAATAAGGAGATTCTTGCCGGAGAGCGTGGGCGGTATTACACCGACCCAGGCGGCATACGAGGAGTGGTTGGTAATAAATACTGGGTGGAGGTTGAGTTGCTGGATGGTAGAATTTTTAAATCTACACCAGATGAAATTGTGCCTTCCGGTACTGTGGATAGTGTATATGTCGAGTTTGAATCCAACAAACCTTTGAGAGGGCCTACAGAATATTATTTTAATGTTTTTCTCGATGCCACAACAGGGTTAAACTCCTTTGTCCGATGGAAATACACTGGCATATACTACATCACCACTCAGTTGGGTGGATGCTGGTCATGGAGATATGAAAAGGGTCCACAAGTAAGTGACGGACAGGTTGTTCAGGATGGGAAATTCAAGTCAGTTCCGGTGGGTACCGTGAGAATCGATGAATATACTTTCTACAGTAAGTTCATGGTTCGTATAGAGCAAATGAGCCTTAGTAGAGAAGCGTTCGATTTTTGGAAAACGGCAGCAGATCAGTTCAACTCAAAGGAAAGTCTGTTTCAACCTGGTTTTGGTTCACTGCCGACAAATATTTACGAAGTCACCACCAATGAGCCCGCGTTGGGTTTATTCTATGCAACTTCCATTAGCAAGAAGAACATTTTTCTAACCAAAGATGATGTGCCAGTTCCAGTGCCTCCTTATACCTTGCAGATAGACGCACCATGTGTAAACATTTTTGCGCCTGCATCTGCGTTTCGACCATTAGATTGGGTTGAATAAAGTGCCGATCCTGCTCAGTGAGGAAGCTTCCTCTGTAGTAAGCCATACACAAACGTACCGGCAATAGCACTTACCAATGTAACTACAACTACAAGAAATCCACTGCCTATTTGAGCAAACAATGGACCGGGGCAAGCGCCAGTAATAGCCCAGCCTAATCCAAAAATTGAACCGCCAATAACATTACCCCAATGAAACACCTTCTTGTGAAAAACCACCGTCTCACCCTGGAGAGTTTTGAGCTGTAGCCTTTTAATTAGCCAAACAGAGATCATTCCTACTACTACCGCGGTTCCGATTACGCCATACATGTGAAATGCGTGAAGACGAAACATTTCCTGGATGCGATACCATGAAATAATTTCTGCCTTTACAAAGACAATACCGAAAAGCAGTCCCACGATCAAATACTTAATATTTGAGCCAACAAGCGACTCGTTTGAGAGTTGATCGTTAGGTGCTTCGCACTCAATCGGGTGATCAATCACAGAGGTAGCGTCCGGTTGTTCTGAAAATTGCATAGCGCGAGATTATAGAATTGTGAAAAGCCAGGGAAAAATAACATGAACCATAAAGAAACCGCCTGCCATAAAGCAGCAGGTGGCAATTAGGGATGGCCATTGTAAGTTGGAAAGTCCCATGATGGAGTGGCCTGAGGTGCATCCGCCTGCGTAGCGGGTGCCAAAGCCAACCATGAATCCTCCCACAATGAAGAACACTAAGCCTTTAAGTGTGAACAGGTTCTTAAAGCTGAAAATGGATGCAGGCATTAACTCATGATCTGTTTCGATGTTTAGCGCCTGAAGATCAGCAATCGTTGAAGCCGATACCACCACTGGATCAGGGTTGCTGAGGAATTGAGATGCAATAACGCCTCCCAGCAAAACACCTCCTACGAAATACAAATTCCATACTTCCTTTTTCCAGTCATATTGAAAGAAAGGAATTTTGGTAGGAAGACAAGCGGCACAAATGTGACGCAACGAGGAGGAGATCCCAAAGTGCTTATTGCCAAGGAGTAATAAAGTTGGAACAGTGAGGCCGATAAGAACCCCTGCGACATACCAAGGCCAGGGTTGTTTGAGCGTTTCAAGCATAAATATGTAAAAATGAATTAAGGGAGTTTGTCTAAAAAAAGTTCAGATTGCAAAATTAAACGAACAATGGGATAGATCTAAAGCAGTTCCTTTCCCAGGATGTAAAAACCCATCACAAGGACGAACCAGCCAAAAACCGGCTTTAGTTTTTCATTTGAAATGAAACGGGTGACATAGCTACCGATCAAAATGCCCATAATTGCGAACCCTGAAAAGATGAGCATGAATTTATAATCAATGTGTTGGCCTGATCCGATGTCCCCCGTGAACCCAATTAACGACTTGAGTGCAATAATAAGCAGTGAAGTTCCAACAGCTTGCTTCATGGGCAAGCCAGCCAGGATAACCAGTGCCGGGATGATAAGAAAACCTCCACCCGCGCCAACCAGCCCGGTTATTCCGCCAACCAGTAATCCCTCCCCGAAGATCAGAGTGTAATTGTATTTGACTTCTTCTGACTTGTGTGAGAGTTTTGGTTTTCTAATCATAGAGATTGAGGCCAGCAACATCAGCACTGCAAATAGCACCATTACAAACAATGATTTGCTTACGCTGAACGACATCAGCGAAAACACGGGATCAGGTATCACGGGAACCACAAATTTCCTTACGGAGTACACCGAGATGATAGAAGGAATGCCAAAGACCAAAGCTGTTCTCAAGTGGACATTTCCAGCCTTGAAGTGACTTACAGATCCAATTAAGCTTGTAAGCCCAACAACAAACAGTGAATAGGCTGTTGACAATACAGGATCAACGTCAAAGAGATATACGAGTATAGGCACCGTCAAAATGGAACCACCGCCTCCGATCAGTCCGAGTGAAAGTCCCATAATAATTGATGCTGCAAAACCAAATAATTCCATCTAACAAATTTCTTTTCTACGCGCTACGCTGACTCACTATCCAATGTAGAGTTTAGTAACATTATTTTGAAGTGCAAAAGTAGGTATAGGAAATCGCAGTGTTTGTAACTATTATCACATACTAATCACGATCTCTTCTATAGACCATCTTCTTTTTTTGATGCCCAATGCAACCATTGGTCAGCACCATGAGTCTATTGATCAATCATTAAAATGAAGAATTATGTTCAGATTTTTCCTTGCCCTTCTTATTTCAATTAATGTTTGCCTTGCTCAGGGCGTGGGTGTTCCTTCTAAAAAAGGAGGAATCGGTTTTGGAAACCTTCCTGTGTTTAGTGGTTTACGTTTCAACTTCCGCGACAAAGATGTCGAGAAGGTCACGGGAGTAAATGTCACCATATGGAAAACCAGGGACGAATTGAATAACACGGGTACAGTAAACGGCATTTCACTTGGTGTTCCGCTTGCTTTTGGTACTGCCGAGAAAAATGGAATTAACGTAGGGGTGCTGGGAACAGGCGCATCGGAGAGTTTAAATGGAATTAATTTGGGAGGCCTTGGCACCGGGGCAGGAGGATCGGTGCGAGGGATTAACTTTGGTGGCCTGGGCGTGGGTGCGGGAGACGATTTGTCGGGTATTAATATTGGTGGTCTTGGTGTCGGTGCAGGTAGCAATGTTTCGGGGTTGAGTGCGAGTCTTCTCGGAGTGGGATCTGGTGGTGGGCTACGCGGGATTTCAGTTGGTGGGGCTGGTGTGGGAGCAGGTGAGGATGTTGTGGGCATAACGCTGGGAGGAATCGGTGTGGGTGCTGGAGAAAATTTAACTGGTTTTGCATTTGGTGGAGTTGGCGTTGGGGCCGGGCAATCGGTTAGAGGAATTGCGATCGGAGGAATTGGTGTGGGGGCTGGAGAAGAGCTGAAGGGTTTAAGTGCTGCCGTGGTCGGTATTGGCGCTCCGATGATCAAGGGAATTGCGGTGGCTGGTGCAGTAGGCGCGAAGAACACCAAGGCATTAGTTATTGCGCCAGCTTATTTTCAAGCCGGTGAAAAGACAGTGAGCGAAGGAGACGAGGATAACGGAGAAATGAATGGTGTGTCTGTCAGCGCATTCAATCACGTGAAGGGGACCCAAAAAGGAATTTCGATCGGTGTATTCAATTATGCTGCCAAGCAGCGGGGATTTCAACTTGGGTTATTGAACTATGTGAAAGATAATCCTAGAGGCTTGAGATTGCTCCCCGTGTTCAACCTCCACTTTAAAAATAAAAATATCAAGTAGCGTTCCGTTCGTAATACTCGTTTGCGGCAAAACACCGTATGGTATTATTTCACGTGATTTGAGGTAGTGACATGTAAAGCTGAGTCACGTACATTTCTTGATGATTAATGTACCTCAACTCTTCGCTACCCGTTTGTTCACAATCATCTCTCAGGTCCTTCCGCGTTTTTTCTTTGTTACAGTAGTATTTGTTGTAGGGTGTAGTGCTGATGACGATCAGGACGTTATTCGGTTTAATAGTGAGCTAGAGAAAGATGTAATCACTAAACTCGATCTCATTGCCAATGAGGCCGAACGCATCTGGCCGGGATACCGGCTTCCGCACGTCTTGCCCATTTATGTGGTTTTCAATGACCCGGTAATTGGCAAGGAAGTTGGCTATATTTTGAATCCTCCCGCAAAGATTCCAGATGGTAGTTTAGAAGTGGATGGTACTTTTAACAATTTACCAATATATCGAAATGATGTTCTTGTTGATAAAGTAAAAGAGTTGGGACTAGATTCCCGGTTGTTTTCCTTCGATCTTTTGGTGGATGGTGTTTCATATTTCTACGCAAATCACAGTTTTCAGCCCAAGAATGCGTATTTGAATTTCAAAGATTTTGACAATAACAATGTCGCGTTATTCACTGTACATGAGATGTTTCATTCTTTTCAGTTGGAAGAGGAAAACTGGGATGTAAGTAAATGGAACCAGGATTTCTTTGGTTATCCGCTTACTGAAGAGATAATCGCCCTCAATCTTTTGCTTTTCGATATTTCTGCTCACGCATACACAGATGCAAATGAGCAATTCCTTGAGGAATATATAAGCATAAGACAGCGTCAAATGGAGATTGACCCATCATCCCAATCGCTGGTACAAAACTTCACGCTAATCACAGAGATGATCGAAGGGTCGGCAAGGTATGTTGAACATTTTGCAGCGCTGAATTCAATTTACCCAACTATTAACAATGATCCGACACACTCCTTTAAAGCTCAACTGGATACGGTAGCTACGGATGCCCTCCTTGCACGCCAGATATTGGTTCAACGAGTTCCCTACCATGCCGGGGCAATTGTGATAAAGAAGTTGGTGGATGCGGGAATTGAAGTGCGTCCGGCTTTCAAAGAAGGAATCACGCCTTATACATTGAGTAGAAATCTTACGGCCAAAACCAACGCAGATTATGCAGCTATTTTACAGCAATTAAAATCAAACGTAGATTGGTCAGCTTATGAAGATAGGGCTTCGGAACTTTTTAATCTCTTAAACTAAACGGTAGCTTAAAAAAACCACAGCTTAATTGCCATTGCCACAACAGATACTACCAGTATTCGTTTTATCCATTTTTCACCCTTGTCAACTGACCAGCGACTAGCATACCAGGCTCCAACACCCTGGCCGATTGCTAAAGTAATTCCTATCGACCAAACAATTTTATCCTGAATAGCGAAGATAGCGACCGCTGCGCCTGTATAAAGTAAGGCAGCAAATACTTTTATGTAGTTGATCTTAACAAGGTCAAAATTGTTAACATGACTCAGTAAAGCAATAACAAGAAAACCAATACCTGCTTGCAGGAACCCTCCGTAAATTCCGAGAAAGAAAAACATGACGGTACCAATCGTTTGCTCGCGCTTCGAAAGCCGTTCTCCTCCGGATTTCTTTGCGGTGGATCGGTTCGCCACAATTGAAATGACAACTACAATCATTACCACTGCCAGAATCCTGTTGAACAAGCCGTCAGGAATATCAGTTGCCAGCCACGCGCCTATCAATCCACCCGCGAGCGAGACAATTGAAAGGTAGTAGACATAGGGTATCGGTAGTTTTACGCCTTTGCTGTGAAAACCACCAACTGCAAAGATATTTTGAGTCAAAATCGCCACACGGTTAGTCCCATTGGCGATCGTACCAGGCAGGCCAAGAAAAATTAATACAGGCATGGAGATCAATGAACCGCCTCCAGCTACCGTATTTAGAAATCCAGTTAGAACACCTACGACCACGTAAAGAGGATATTCGATCCAGATGGGCATAGTTAATGAATTACACTTTGTTTTTGTTGAGTGACTTTCCAGTGTTCCTTTCTTGAGTAAAGAAGTTTGTTCAGTGGATGTTTGAATTTGAAGTATCCATCATAATCCACGCCCACTTCGCGATAATCTATTTTTGGATTTTCTGCGAGGCATTCGCGAATCGCTAATGAATAAGCAGATGGACCCGTCATTTGATGAACATCATTCGGGAATCTATTGGTGTTAATGTTATCTATGATTTTGTCGATTGTTCTTTTTAGAAACGGATGCCCCTTGTCATACACCAATGCCCATTGAACGAACATTCCCGGATTTCTTTCTTTGGCTATAATGGCTGTATCATTGGGAGAGATCAATGATCGTAATCGTTTATAAATAGTGCTGTCGATATCCAGATAAACTCCGCCTTTCTGATACAAAATATTGTATCGAAAAAAGTCGGCTTTGGCGGCACCGATGGTGATTCGCTTATAGGCGCCAAATATTTCTTCTGAAGTTTCATTTTTTAGAAATTCTTCAATTCTTGCATCATCATAAAATTCATATTGGAATTCTGAATTTAGCTTTTTCATTCGCCAGATGAAGAACCGGGTGATCAGAGGCAGACGAGTGGTGTAGTAGGTTTGGTAGATCACCTTAGGTATGGCCATGCTACCTGACTTTTGCTGTGCGAATAATGCGATTGAACCAACGAGGAAAGAAACGTTTTACATAAACTCCCAATACTTCTCTTCCTCCGATATACACCTCGTCTTTTCTTTTTTCAATAGCCTTCACAATTTTTCTCGCGCACCACTTTACTGGCTTCCCTCGGTACTGAGCTTCATCCATCTTATTCAGCGGACTTCCATCTCCCGTGAGCGCAGAAAGCGTGATAGGCGTGTGTATGAAACCTGGCGCTATCATCGTTACCTTAATGTTTTCCTTCCAAAGTTCTGCGCGAAGGGAATCATAAAATCCATGTAACGCATGCTTGGAAGCAGCATAGCCAGAACGGTAAGGCGTGCCGAATTTTCCAGTGAGTGAACTGACAACAACAAAGTGACCTCCCTTTTGTTTCAGGAAGTGCGGCAATAGAAACTTGGTCAGCGCGATTGCTCCGAAGTAGTTCACTTCCATAATTCTTCTGTCTACCTCCAGCGATGTGTCTTTCGCAAAGCTTCTTTGACTGATTCCCCCATTGTTGATGAGGATGTCAATATGTCCAAAAGTTTGTACAGCGGCCTCAACACTCAGGCTCAGCGTGGATGTTACTGTCAAATCGAGAGGGAGTATTCTGATATTTGCCTGGACTGCCGATTCACAATTGCCTTTTACTTTTTCCAGCTCCTCTTTTCTTCGAGCGGATATGATTAACCGGGCTCCCTTTTTGGCCAGTTCGTAGGTAAGGGCTTCACCGATACCCGATGACGCACCGGTAAGCCAGATCACCCTGTTCCGAAGTGAACTCATTCGTTTGTCGATTTGGATCGTTTGGTGTCTTCTGCATACACCCAAATCGTATAGATCCCGAGTGCTGTACCTATAGGAAATGAGAAGAGTTTGAAGCAACCAAGTATAAGCGCCAGAATGAGCGCCCACTGCTGCTTGTAAAGTAAGCCAATGCCAGCAATAATTGAGGGTATGGAAAAGAAGATAATGAGTATGGCTGGAAGAAATTGAATGATTCTGCTAACTAAATCCAGTATGGCTGCTTCATGCGGATTCAGTTCATACGAAATCATCGATAGGATCGTGGTAACAAACATGCTGAGCAAAAACATAAACAACATCAGCAATGATCCGGAGACGATGTACAGGATTCCCAGTACCTTTTTGTGGCTGTCCATAATGTTTTGATTTGTAGCAATTTACAGAAAGCTGACTACTCTTTCCTGTCGTACACTACAAAATCGAATGCATGTTTATGTTTTTGATCTGCATCATGACGTTTTCGGGACACTTCCGTCCATTCCGATGGATTGATTTCCGGAAAGTACGTATCGCCCTCAATGGTGGCTTTTATCTCGGTGAGATAGAGGCGACCAGCTAGCGGGAGAGAAGCCTTATAAATTTCAGCTCCGCCAATAACAAAGAGCTCTGTTTCTTTTACAGCCCTTCCAATTTCCAGCCCTTGTTCGATTGAATGAACTATTCGACAGCCGAATGCACGAAAATCTTTTTGCCTTGTGACAACAATATTAACTCTGTTGGGTAGGGGTTTGAATTTCTCAGGAAGTGAGTCGTAGTTTTTTCTGCCCATGATCACATGGTGACCAGAAGTTGTCTCCATAAAATACTTCATATCATCTGGCAAACGCCAGGGAAGGTCGTTGTTCCTGCCGATGACTCTATTTTCCGATAAAGCTGCTATTAAAGAAATTTTCATTTCACAGCTGGTTTCCTCTGAAAAAATCACCGATTGTCATTCTCTTTTTTCCTTCTGGCTGCAGCTCTTCAATACTTACCCAACCATCTAAAGCTTTAATATAAAGATACGTTTTGTTGTCCGTGACAAATTTATTTTCAGATGATGGTTTTTCGGGAACGGTTTTCACTTTATAAATCTTGTAGTTCTTATCGTTGACAATCGTCCAGGCGGCAGGGTAGGGGCTCAAGCCTCTTACGAAATTGACAATTTGTTGTGACGGTTGGTGCCAGTCAATCCTGCATGTCTCTTTGAAGATTTTTGGAGCATGATGAATTTCTCCGGATTCAATTTGTGGCGATGTCGTAACTTTATCATTGGCAATGGTCTGAACTGTTTTTAGGACAAGTGCAGCGCCTTTGATCATCAATCTTTCGTAGAGGGAGCCGGCTGTGTCCTCAGGAAGTATGACCTCTTTTTCTTGAAAAATAATATTTCCGGTATCAATGTCATGCTTAAGGAAAAAAGTGGTAACACCCGTTTCTGTCTCGCCATTGATGATGGCCCAGTTAATGGGTGCAGCGCCACGATATTGCGGGAGCAGTGAAGCATGAAGATTGAAAGTGCCTAGAGAAGGCATTGACCACACAACCTCTGGAAGCATTCTGAAGGCGACAACGATTTGCAGATTTGCATTATAGCTTCTCAATTCCTCAATAAACTCTGGTGATTTGAGATTGGTGGGCTGAAGTACTGGCAGGTTGAATTTCAGAGCGCATTCCTTTACAGGTGATGCCGTCAATTTTTGACCTCTGCCTTGCGGTCGATCAGGCGCGGTGATTACAGCAACGACATTAAATCGGTGTTCTATGAGAATCTCAAGACTGGGCACCGCAAAATCGGGTGTTCCCATGAACACGATCCGTAGCTCATTTGTCATAGGCTGCAAAGTTCCAATCTTTGTTGGAACCTGCAAATCTGATTAATCTCGCAACTTTCGGGGCATGTACTTGCTGCAAATTGGACATTGCCTCCATTGATGACCCCGTGCCGGGCAGTGTTCTCTACCGAAGTAGATGATTTGAAGGTGCGCCTTGTTCCATTTTTTTTCAGGAATTAATTTCTTCAGATCTTTCTCTGTCTGCTCTACACTTTTTCCATTAGAAAGCCCCCAACGATACGCCAGTCGGTGAATATGAGTGTCAACGGGAAAAGCTGGTTTGCCAAACCACTGCGTCATTACAACTGATGCGGTTTTATGACCCACTGCAGGAAGTTCTTCCAAGGCCTCAAATGTGTCGGGTACTTCGCCATTATATTTTTCAACAAGAATTTTTGACAGCCCCGAAATTCCTTTTGATTTCATTGGGGATAAGCCGCAGGGTTTGATGATCTCACGAATTTCTTCGACTGATAATTTCATCATGTCGAATGGGTTGTCAGCAAGTTTAAATAGTGAAGGTGTGGTCTTATTCACTCTTTCATCGGTGCATTGTGCCGAAAGTAAGACAGAAATCAACAACGTATAGGCATCCTTGTGTTGAAGCGGGACTTCTGGTTTTGGATAATATTTATCCAGGATGGAAAGTATGTCTTTAACCTTTTCTGCTTTTGTCATCAAAGAGGATATAGAAGCGAATCTGCAAACATTAATTTGGTGGAGACGGTGACTCTTACTCGTACAAGAGATACTTGGCTCTTCGTGCCTTAAAGGCATTGAGATCACGCTGCCAGGTTAGCTTTATTTCATCCTCATTCATTCCGCTCATGATTTGGTCTTTCAATTTTGCAGTGCCTGCAAGAGTGTTAAAGTAGGAAATAAAGAAGTCGGTTTTGTTTGGGTATTTGTTATAAAAGTCAATGAGATATTTCAAAGACAGTCCAGGCTCAGGTTTAATGGTGCGCAGATCCAGTCCGTAGCACTCCCTGTTTTCATAGGGGGGATGAAGAGACATGCCGGGCATGCTAACTGGCGTAAATTTAAATGTGAATTGGCCCTTTAGTTCAGGGCTGCCAATTACTTCAAATGGAGTTTTTGTTCCTCTTCCTACGCTAATGGCCGTGCCTTCAAATAAGCACAGTGATGGATACCAGAGTATCGCATTTTGTGTTGGTAGATTTGGAGATGGGCGCACTGGAAGTGTATAGCTCATAGTCCTTTGATAGTTTTTCATCGGAACCACCTCAAGTTTGCAAGTCACTTGATTTTTGAGCCACTTTTCTCCGTTCATCATTTGAGCAAGCTCTGCTACCGTCATGCCGTGAACGATCGGAATTGCGATTAAGCCGACAAAGGATTCGAACTCCGGTTCAAGCATTGGGCCATCCACATAGCCACCGTGTGGATTGGGGCGATCCAAGACCAATACGGACTTGTTGTTCTCACCACATGCTTCCATTAAGTAATAAAGTGAGCTTACGTAGGTAAAGTACCGGACACCAACATCCTGAATGTCAAACACTATAATATCCAGGTCAGCGATTTGCTCTTTCGTTGGTTTCTTTGACTTGCCATAAAGGGAAATAACCGGCAGACCTGTTTTTGAATCGACATCGTCATTAAACTCCTCACCGGCTTCCACCTTACCTCTGATTCCATGCTCAGGGGCAAATATCTTTTTAACTTTAATCCCTCGACTGATCAGCACGTCAACCAGGTGTTTTTCACCGACCAATGAAGACTGATTCACCATCACACCAACTGATTTTTCTTTTAGTTTTTCTGTGATGATATCGAGTTGTTCTGCGCCCAGAACTATATTTTTTGCATCCTGACCTTGCGTTAAAAAAGATGTGACCGATAAAATGATCACCAACCCAAAAATCCTGCTCATTTTATAACTAATTTGCTCATTGGATACAGCTAAAATTACGCCATAAATCTTGAATCTTGGGTACTTCATATCGAAAAGAATCAGAACCGGGCAGCAAGGCGGGTTCTCTTCGACAACTCATAAGATAGCTGTAGCAAGTATCGCAATCGGCTTGGGGGCTGCGATTGTTTCCTTTCTAATTATGGAAGGCTTTCAAGACACAGTCAAAAATAAGATCTATAGTTTCAGTTCTCATTTGTTGGTCACGCGTTTCACCATGAACAACTCTCTTGAAGAGCAACCGTTCTTTTACAACATCGATTTGTATCACAACTACCCCAAGTATGGTTACATTGATCATGTGCAGGAGTATGCCCATAAGGCCGGCTTAATAAAAGCTGAGGATGAAGTGTTTGGCGTTGTTTTCAAAGGAGTAGGTAAGAGTTTTGGACTTAATACATTCAAGCAAAATCTGGTTGAGGGAGAATTTCTTCACCTGCCCGATTCTGGATACGCACAAGAGGTCGTTATTAGCAGGGCAATTGCAGACAAAATCAAAGCCAATGTCGGTGACGACTTGATTGTTCATTTTTTTCAAAACCCACCGCGATTCAGAAAATTGAAAGTGGTGGGTATGTATGAAACTAATCTCTCCGATTACTATGACAGCCGTGTGATAATAGGCGATATCAGATTAATTGGTCGGCTTAATGATTGGGTTGATAGCGTTGCCGGAGGGCTTGAGGTTTTTGTCAAGGATCAAAAGGATATTGACAAAGCGTATGAAGCTATAGGGGAGGATATGGATTATGACCTTTATATAGAAAAGGTAAGTGACAAATACATCCAGGTATTCGAATGGCTTGGCCTGATCAGCAGGCAGGTAAAAATTCTTTTAGGCGTTATTCTTATTGTGGTGTGCGTTAATATGATCTCAGTGGTATTGATTTTGGTGATGGAACGCACACAAATGATTGGTGCGCTGAAGGCCATGGGCGCCAAGGACAGGTTGATAAGATCAGTATTTATTTATAATGGTATCAACCTGATTTCACGGGGCCTGCTGTACGGAAATGTTATTGGCCTGGGACTTTGCTATTTGCAGTATGAATTCCGTCTCGTGACGCTCAATCCGCACGACTACTACATGAGCTTTGTTCCCATCAGCTGGGACTGGTCGATGGTGCTTCTCTTGAATCTGCTTGTGTTTGCAGTGGTAGCATTTGTGTTAATGTTTCCCACTGCATTGGTAGCGAGAGTAAACCCTATTAAGGCAATTAAGTTTGATTAGTGGCTCGGGGATACTTTTTAAACCAGCTGCTGATCGTCATCTGAATTACACCGAAGAAAGCTTCCTTAAAAATGCCGGCAGAAAGTTTTGATTGACCCCTTACCCTTTCGGTAAAGATGATGGGTATCTCTTTAATCTTGAATCCGTACTTCCATGTGAGAAACTTCATCTCTATTTGGAAAGCATAGCCAATAAACTTGACTTTATCTAGTGGAATAGTTTCCAGGACTTTTTTCGAATAGCAAACAAATCCGGCTGTGGCATCGCGAATGGGCATTCGAGTGACAAACCGTACGTAGGAGCTCGCGAAGTAGGAGAGCAATACGCGACCGATAGGCCAGTTAACTACGTTCACACCGGTAATGTATCTTGACCCCACACACAGATCATAGTCTCGCTCCGAGCATTCAAGGTAGAGATTCACGAGGTCTTTTGGATCGTGGGAGAAATCGGCATCCATCTCAAGGATGAATTGATATCCATTCTCAATGGCATATTTGAATCCTTCGATATAGGCTGTACCAAGCCCCAGTTTTCCTTTCCTTTGCAGCAGGTGTAATCTGTTTTCGAATTGGTTGAAGTTACCCTGTAGATTTTTGACGATCTCTGCTGTGCCGTCTGGTGAATTGTCATCCACGATTAGAATATCAAAATCCTTTGGTAGCCCAAATACCGTTTCAATGATCAGGGCGATGTTCTCCTTTTCATTGTAGGTGGGAATAATGACAATCGCGTTGCTCAAGCTAGAATTAGATAAGCTCCAAAACTAAACAAAATCAGTTTCTATAGCCAAGCTGTATTATTACCAAAAATCACATGGCAGAATATTCTAATTTAGCCGCATGAACAAATGTGTATTTCTGGATAGGGATGGTGTACTCAATGAAGATCGGCCCAGTTATTCATATCAACTCGATCACTTCAAAATTCTGCCGGGTGTTCCTGAGGCACTCCACAAGTTAAAGGGTGCTGGCTACCTACTGGTAGTTATTACCAATCAATCGGGGATTGCACAAGGAATTTATACGGAAGTGCAAATGAGACAATGCCATGCTCATCTCCAGTCCGTAGCCAACAATGCCATCGATCATTTTTATTTCAGTCCCTATCACCCTACAGTCACTGCCTCGCTTGGACGAAAGCCAGGTGCTCTTCTTTTCGAAAAGGCCATAGCAAAATTTGACATCGACCCAACTTTAAGCTGGATGGTAGGAGACCGGGGCCGCGACCTAATCCCTGCAAAAAAACTTGGCATCCGAACGATTCAAATTGGCGATGAAGTGGAGGACGAAAACAGAGGTGACTTTGAGGTGGTGGACCTCACATCAGCGACTGAAATTATCCTCTCGCATTCCTAGACGGCCTCAGCTTCCTGCAATTCGTTAGCCAATTTCTTCTGGATATCGTAAGGCACCGGAGCGAACTCTGCAAACCGCTGAGAAAAACTTGCCCTGCCTTGTGAAAGCGACCTTAATGAAGTAGAGTACCGATCAAGTTCAGCCAGCGGGGTTCTCGCTTTTATCACCTGGTAGTTTCCTCGTGTGTCCATACCCATGATGATCGACCTTCTGGTCTGTAGGTCGCCCATTACCTCACCCATAATCTCTTCCGGTAAAACAATTTCAAGATCATAAATAGGCTCCAGTAGTTGAGGTTCAGCTTTCATAAACGCATCCTTGAACGCCATCATCCCAGCGATCTTGAATGAAATGTCATTTGAGTCGACCGGGTGCATTTTTCCATCGTATACGATCACGCGTACATCTCTTACATATGATCCTGTGATCGGGCCCTCTTCCATTTTTTCCATTACGCCTTTTAAAATGGAAGGAATAAATCTGGCGTCAATAACACCGCCCACAATGCAGTTGTAGAAAACAAGTTTGCCGCCCCAGTCAAGGTTTATTTCTTCTTTTCCCCTGATGTTGAAGCCAGAGGGTTCTGGCATGCCTTCCTGGTAGTTTTCGACTCTCATATACACTTCAGCAAATTGACCAGCTCCACCGGATTGTTTTTTGTGGCGGTAGTTGGAGTCGGCCGATTTATGGATGGTCTCACGGTAAGAGATCTTGGGTGATACGAAATCAGTGTGGAGCTTGTACACATTATCAAGGTACCACTTACAAATATTGAGATGCATCTCACCCTGCCCGGAAATAACAAGTTGTTTCAGTTCGCGCGAATATTCTACCAATAGGGTTGGATCTTCCTGGTGAATTTTGTGCAGTACCTCCCCGATTTTTTCATCATCTCCCTTGCTGTGCGCAATAACCGCTGTTCTGATCCTTGGCTCGGGAAATTCAATGGGCTTAATTACCATTTCATACCCTTTGGCATGAAGCGTCTGATTTGTATAAGTTTCTTTCAGCTTTAATGTGGCCCCTATGTCTCCCGCTACCAGTTTTTCGACAGGATTTCTGGTCTTGCCGTCCATGATAAACAAATGGTGGATTCGTTCTAAAGCATCAGTTTGACTATTGATCAACTCCGTGGAGGTGGTCACCTCACCTGAAATCACTTTAAAAAATGAAAGTCTACCGACATTGGGTTCGAAGTGAGATTTGAAAACGAACAACACAGTCGGTTTGGAGCTGTCGAACGGAACTTCTTTTCCATCCTCAGTTATTTCTGGTTTTGCTTCCTTGGGTGAAGGCGCCACGTTGTCGATGAAACTCATCATACGGCCACTCCCCATGTTCTGTTTTGCAGACATGCAGAAGACTGGAAACACCTGATGGTTGATCATTCCAAGTTTGATGCCTTGCCTCATTTCATCTTCATCCAGCGTACCTTTTTCGAAGTACAGCTCCATTAGCTTTTCATCGTTCTCCGCTGCCTTTTCTACCAGCTCATTGTGAAGTTGTTCGGCCTTTTCTTTTTCTGAGTCCGGTATAGGGTGTTTTTCTGGCTTTCCTCCTTCAGGGGGAAAACGGTACATGGTCATTTTCAGCAGGTCGATGATCTCGTTGAATCCCTCTCCTTGCGAGACGGGATATTGCATTTGTGTTACAGCGCTGCCAAACCTTTGTTTGATCTGTGCCAGTGACTCGTCAAAATTTGCCTTAGGATGATCAATTTGGTTAATAGCAAAAATGACCGGCTTATTAAACCGGTCAACATAATTCCACGTGAGCTCTGTTCCTACCTCTACTCCGTGCTGTGCGTTGATCACCATTACGCAGGTGTCAGCGACACGGAGAGAGGATACCATTTCTCCGGCAAAATCGTCAAAGCCGGGCGTGTCGATAATATTTATCTTGTAGTCGCGCCATTCGGTATGCATGGTCGTGGCGAAAACCGAATTTTCCCGTTCGTGTTCAATCTCGTGAAAATCACTGACTGTATTCTTGCCTTCAATCGTACCTCTTCTGTGAATAATTCCGGCTTCGAAGATCATATCTTCGGCCAACAATGTCTTCCCGCATTTCGGGGCTCCAAGCAATGCGATGTTTTTGATGTGCTTTCCGTCAAATACTTTCATAACGATATCGTGTTTAGAATGACCAGATAGGGACTATAATATATTGAACACAGTTGGCGCGCTTTTTTTTCGCGCACGAATTCTGTGTGATTCAATCTCAAAATGATAAAAAGCCTCGCTGCATGTGTTTTCATAAGCAAGCGATTTATTGCGACCTTTCAGTCGGAAGGGAAATGAATGTAAGGCATTTATCAGACTTAGGCAACGACTTATCTCATAAAATTGATCGTACCTTTGAAGACATAAACCGAGAATGGTTTGACCTGCAATGGATGAGCATTGAGGCACAAAAGTTGCATTGAGAGCGTAAGAACTAAATTTCAAATGATGAAAAAAATATTGATAGCAGCAGTCTTCCTTTTTGTCATCACTGGCCTTTGGGCGCAAAATTTTGAAGGTGTGATCTCCTGGACCATTAAAA
>DAORAG010000007.1:0-24664 GCA_035344095.1 Cyclobacteriaceae bacterium
AACGCTAAAACTTGTTATTTTTTTTTACTTTTGAAACAGCAAGCCACATTGCTATTGGTTGACCAGAGAGAAAAGAGGAGATTGAGACGATATGTTAATCGAGATGTCATACAAGGAACAAGAAGAGGTTGATGTCCTGGAGTCCGTTGAGACTACTGACGTGAAAGATCTTGTGGTCTTCAATGATGACTTCAACACTTTTGAGCACGTCATCCAGACTTTGATCAATGTGTGCAATCACTCGCCACAGCAAGCAGAGCAGTGCACGTGGATCATTCACTATCGCGGTAAGTGCACTGTAAAGACCGGGTCTTTCGAAGAACTTCAGCCCCAGCGGCAGGCAATTTGCGAAAGAGGGATAGACGCTAAAATACTTTAACGCGGGCCGCACTTACATGGATTATCCTTCCAAGCTTATTGAAGATGCTGTTAATGAAGTCTCCAAACTTCCGGGTATTGGGAAGAAGACCGCCATGCGACTGGTGCTTCATCTTGTGAAAGAAAACGAAAACAAAACATTTGCCCTCACCGAGTCGCTCAATAAACTTCGTGCTAACATTCTCTTCTGCAAGCATTGCAACAACATTTCTGATGAAATTGAATGCAGCATTTGCCGCAGCCATCGAAGGGACAGAAGTATTGTGTGCGTGGTAGAGGACACAAGCGATGTGATGGCGATTGAGAATACTTCACAGTATTCCGGATTATATCATGTGCTTGGCGGTGTCATTTCTCCAATGAATGGGATCGGTCCCTCTGAATTAAAAATTGAGAGCCTGCTTCAACGGGTGTCAAGTCACAATGGAGAAATTAGGGAGGTTATCCTTGCCCTTAGCCCAACAATGGAAGGAGATACGACCTCCTTTTATATCAGCAAACGACTAAAAGATTATCCTTTGAAGCTGAGTACCATTGCCAGAGGCATACCTATAGGTGGTGATCTCGAGTATACTGACGAAATTACTCTGGGGCGAAGCATTCTCGGTCGAACTCTTTTCGGTTAATTCACCGTCAATGCCTCAGGAGTAGAGGCAAATAAATCTTCCGTAATGCGGTTTCTGTTCTTAATATATATAGTTTTCTTTGCGGAATAATTATCAAAAATCCATGAGAGAGTCGCTTTCCAACAGAATCGAGGCAATTGAAGAATCGGCCACCCTGGCTATGGCGGCCAAGGCAAGAGAGTACAAAGCCAAAGGAATTGATGTCATCAGTCTGAGCCTTGGAGAACCCGATTTTAAAACCCCACAACATGTTTGTGAGGCTGCGAAGAAAGCAATTGATGAGGGCAAATATTTTGCCTACCCTCCAGTTGCAGGCTATGCTGATCTGAGAGAGGCGCTGGCGAACAAATACAATAAAGAAAACAAAGTTCCTTACAAGGCCGCCAACATCGTGGTGTCAAATGGCGCAAAACAATCCATCGCCAACGTGATGATTGCGCTGCTGAACCCGGGAGATGAAGTGATCGTATTTTCACCGTACTGGGTGAGTTACGATGCGCTGGTAAGGCTGGCTGAGGGTACACCTGTATTTGTAAAAGGTACGCTTGAAAATGACTTCAAAGTGACTGCGGAACAGGTGGAGAAGGCGATTACGCCTAAGACCAGAGCCATCATTTTTTCATCTCCATGTAATCCAACTGGATCTGTGTTTTCCAGATCTGAGTTGGAGGCAATCTCAAAAGTGGTGTTGAAGCACGAAAACATAATTGTTATTGCGGACGAGATATATGAGCACATCAACTTTGCGGGAGGAAATGTAAGTATCGCGTCTTTGCCCGGAATGTTCGATCGTACTATCACCGTTAACGGTTTTGCAAAAGGATTTGCCATGACGGGGTGGAGAGTGGGATACATCGGTGCGCCAAAATGGATTGCAGACGGTGCAATCAAAGTGCAAGGCCAAATCACGTCAGCCAATTGTTCTATCTCGCAGCGTGGTGCATTAGCCGCGATTGAGGGCGACCTGACTCCGACCCTTAAGATGGTTGAAGAATACAACAACCGAAGAGAAATTGTTTATAAACTTCTAAAGGAAATACCTGGTGTAAAGGCCAATTATCCCCAGGGCGCGTTTTACTTTTTCCCTGACGTCAGCTACTACTATGGAAAGTCTGATGGTGAGAAGACGATAAAAAATGGAGAAGACTTTTGTATGTACGTGTTGGATAAAGCGCATGTGTCGCTGGTTGCGGGTGGAGCCTTTGGTGAGGAGAACTGCGTTAGACTGTCATATGCTGCCTCAGAAAAAGAACTTGTGGAGGCGCTGAAGCGGATAAAGGAAACACTATCACACCTCAAGTAGGCCAAAATGAAGTTTCAATCACTGGAGGAAATCTTTGAGGCGTTCAATGACCTCACCGTGCTTGTGATTGGTGATATAATGCTCGACAGCTATATCTGGGGCACGGTAGATCGGATTTCTCCTGAGGCACCAGTTCCAATTGTCCGTGTAAGGAAGAGAGATTTTCGCCTGGGTGGAGCAGCTAATGTGGCATTGAACATACAGGCCCTTGGTGCAAAACCTGTTTTGTGTGCATTGGTTGGAGAAGATGACTCCGGATCTAAACTTCTTGGTTGTCTCGAACAACAAGGAATGGAAAGTGATGGGATTGTTGTGAGTAAGAACAGGCCGACAACAGTGAAAACCCGGGTGATTGCCAGCCATCAGCATGTGGTTAGAGTAGATGAAGAATCTGATGTAGAACTTGGTGCGGATGAAGAGAAGCAATTACTGGGTCAAATCCGGGATTTGTTGCCACGATGCAACGCCATCATTTTTGAAGACTACGACAAGGGCGTTATCAGTCCATCGCTGATTGAAAAAACAGTAGCGCTCGCAAAGTCTGCTAACATACCCGTGATCGTTGATCCTAAGAAGAGAAACTTCCTGGCATATCATGGAGTGACGCTGTTCAAACCAAATCTTAAAGAATTAATAGAAGGTTTGAAAATTGAAGTCGATGCTGCGGATCAAAAGCAAATCGAAAAGGCAGTTACGCAACTGAAAGAAAAATTGTCAGCGGATGTTATGGTCACACTTTCCGAACATGGCGTTTATATTGATCATCAAAATGTGAAAGTGAAACTTGATGCCCATAAGCGTGAGATTGCCGATGTGTCAGGGGCGGGAGATACCGTAGTGGGAATTGCCGGACTGTGTGTGGCGCTGGGTCTTGAACCTAAACTTGTAGCCGGGTTGTCGAACCTGGGAGGCGGCTTGGTATGTGAGCATACGGGAGTAGTTCCTATCGATAAAGCCGAGCTACTGAGAGAAGCGCAAAATAAAAAGCTTATCTAGGATTCGAGTATTCGAATTGTTTTTCCAAGGGCACCTCGCGCTCCAGGTCGTTGATGATCTTTCTGTCTAGCGGTGTTTCTTTGATCACATTGTAGTTCTCCCAAAAAGTTCTGTTGTAAGGCAAATCCTGATATTGTAATCCGTAGTTCTTCATCTTCTCGGTGGTGCCGATGTACTCCTGCGTTTCCGGGTAGACTTTGTTAATTAATAGTTGCTGATGTAGTTGAGTTTCAAAACGCAGTTCATCAGTTTTGCGATCATACCAGTTTATTTTTGAATCGAGCGTGATGTAATTCAGATACAATTTGCCATGGTAAGGTTTGAAGTCTATCGTTCGTTTTAGATTGACAAATTTGCTCACGAGTCCTCTTCGTTTTCTAATTACTTCCTGCTCATCGTTTTCGTATTCAAGGTGAATGATTCCATAGTTTTGTTTGTCAACGTAGATGATCAGGCTATAGTCATATCGCTGTGAGATCACGAACACTTTTCGACCATTGAAGTAGGAGTCCTTTTCGCGGACCATGCCTTTAAAAAAAATTTCTTCTTCTGGAAATTGACGATAGCGAATGTTGTTATGGAGTAGGATGTCTTCCAGAAGATTTCCTTCGTCAAAGTAGGCGGTGAATTTGTTTTCATAACCCAAACTTCTCCGCACTTCCTGCAGAGACACCCGTTCTCGAAGTTTGAACTTATTGCGAGGTGAGGCATAGTCTTCATCAAATATTTTTACGGCTGCTTCAAGCAGCGACACATAGGTGCCACCCACTTCTTTTACATCCCGATAAAAACCATCTAGCATAAATGGTTTCATGGGATAGTTTTGCTCAATCCGCGAAAGTGCGATGCTAAGTATCTCTCCACCACGAAGCGAGTCTGAGACCACCACCTCATCCAGTAGCTGAGTCGACTTTGAGATTTCTATTACCTGATTAGGTGTGATGGTCCATGCAGGCGCTTCGAACGATTGATAGCCCAACATACTTATTACTAGCACATCGTTTCGAAATTCAGATGGAATATGAAAGTCAAATTCTCCCTGAAGGTTCGTGATGGTGCCGATAGGTCGGTCTTTAATGCCCACAGAAGCAAACACAACAGGCTCACGAGTTTCACGATCAACCACTTTTGCGCTAATGGTGATGTTCTGTGCGTTGGTAAATCCAGGGAGGAGTATGAAACAAAGGGCTGTAGCGCCCCAACTGACTATCGCTTTAAATCCCATCTCCTTAAATATATGAACAATCTAACTGCCAAAAGCGCACCCCTATCGACTATGAAGTCATTTCGACTGTGGAAAGGAAGTCTTAACCTCCTTTCTTACCAAATCGTTAAATTTATGATGCAAATTTCCTGACTTTGAAACTAATTGACAACATACCCAAAATATGGAGGAGGGCATATCTGTTCATTTGCCTTTGGTATGCAATCAATTTTCTTATCAGTGTAATATTTGAGTACAAATTCATCAATCCTGCGCCTTATGTTTTTTGGAATGCACTGTTTTTGTATGAAGCACTTTGCGTTTCTATTATTCTGATTTTTCTTTGGTCACACTGGCTCTCTCAGTTTCGTCCCTCTTTTCAGATCGGGGCCCATGTTTTTGGAATTCTAATGTTCTTCCTGATCATGGGAACGTTGTCCTACTACTTCACAGATTACCTCGATGGACTGGTTTATTTTGATCACTGGAAGGAGTACATGCTCGAGTTGATGAGTTGGGATGCGCTTAGATTCTACGACCAATATATTATTACTGTGGGTGTGTATTATGTAATACGATACTTCCAGGGGTTGCAACGACAGGAGCAAGAGAAAAGTGAGTTGGCTATTAAAAATAAAGAGATGCAAATCTCACTTTTGAAATCACAGATCAACCCACATTTTCTTTTTAATACACTGAATTCAATTAGCACGTTGATGCATTCCAGCAAGGAAAAGGCGCGCAGGGTGATCACTCAGCTTTCCGATATTTTTCGCTACGCCCTTGATGCTCATAGTGATGAAATGGTAAAGCTGATCCATGAAATAAACTTTATAGAAAACTACATCAAGATTCAGCAAGTAAGGTTTGGAGATCGGCTAAAGTTTCAAACTGAGATTGATCCTGACTGCCTGGGCATTGATATCCCACCCATGATACTTCAGCCGCTGGTTGAGAATGCCGTTAAATACGGAATTGCTCCAAAGGAAGATGGCGGTACCATTTATTTAACCGTCAGAAGGTCTGGCAAAATCATCTTCTTCGAAGTGAGAGATGATGGATTGGGCACCAAGGCAAAGAAAATAATGGATGGAAGTTCAAGCGGTGTGGGAATGGCCAATACCGATCTGCGACTGAAGAGTTATTACGGTCCGCAATCAGGATTGAGGATACGTGCCAGTGAAAATGGTTATGCCGTAAGCTTCTTTGTTGAAGAAAAGGAAAAGAAAACAAGAAATGAAAACCGGGCAGTGCCCAGGGTAATCAAAGAGGCAGTTTGAGCAACTATAATGTAAGAACCAACTAAATAACTACTGATAGATGAAAACAACTTGTGTTATCATAGATGATGAAAAATTGGCCAGGGAATTACTACGCGAATTCCTCGAAGGGTTTCCGCAAATAGAGGTGGTGGCGGAATGTGAGAAGGGTAAAGACGCGGTAGAGGCAATCGATTCGCTTCAGCCTGACTTGATTTTTCTGGATGTACAAATGCCAGGAATGAATGGATTCGAAGTACTTGAGGAGATTGAACACGATCCTTACGTGATCTTCACTACAGCGTATGATCAGTATGCCATCAAAGCTTTTGAAAAAAATGCCGTAGACTATCTTTTGAAACCGTTGGATGAAGAACGTTTTACGCTTGCTGTCAACCGTGCGCTTACACGAAAGAAATTGGAACACAGCAATATCGAGGAGCTTTTGAAGGGGATTAAATCGGAAAGAAAGGACTCTTTCGATTCACATATTTTCGTTCAGAAGTCTGAGAAGCTTTTTAATCTCCCGGTAGAGGAAATTATTTACCTTGAGGCTTCCGGTGATTATACAATTATTACCACAAAAGCAGATCAGTTCGTGAGCTCATCCGGAATTGGTAAACTAGAGGAGATAATGAATCCAGATCTCTTTATCAGAGTACACAGATCGACAATCATTAACTTGAATTACCTCAAGGAAATTGAACGACACTTTAATGGTGGTATGATTGTGAAAATGCAGAACGGAAAAAGTTTTCCCGTAAGCAGAACTTATGCGAAGGTGATCCGCAAAAAAGTTGTTTAACGATCAAGCCAATTGTTTCTCATTAGCCAGTCCGTGAAATAGTTGGTGTATCCATCTACATCGCGCGGAGTGTTACAAAGTATCACGAAAAGAATTTTTTTGTCGGGTACGGTGACGTAGTTGCAAAGAAATCCACCCTGGCTACCGGTATGGCCTACAGTTTTCAAACCATCTGGAGTCTGCCCTACAAACCATGACCATCCGATGAATGGAGGGGTGCTGTCATTCCAGTTCTCCCAGGGCGTGATGGTGCGGGAGCGCTGAATTACGGCTTCGTCTAGAAATATCGCCCGCTCCAATGCCTTTTCGTAAAGAGCGAGTTCTTCTACTGAACTCCACACACCTCCATTGCCAGACGCGGGAAATGTTGGCTCCTCGCCATAATCTTTTTCCAGCCAGGTGTCATTTCGAAAAATGTAGCCATGCGATACGCCAGACTCCGGATGTGGACCATTGGTGATGGTGCTTGTGACCATTCCTGATGGCGTAAAAATATTTTCATCAATATAGTCCTGCCACTTTTGCTCGCTTACTTGTTCTACTATTAGGGCAAGGCCGTTAAAAGCCGGATTCGAATATGCGTATCGGGTGCCAGGCTCAAAAACCAGCGTGTCTGTTTGCGTAACAGGATACCAGTTTTCGGCATCTTTGGCAGTCAAATAAAAAATTGAATCCTTTTTTGTCTGCCTATTGTCAGGCAGGCCAGACGTGTGTGTGAGCAGGTGTTTGATTTTCACTTTGGCGCCAATTTCTTTGTTCTTGAAATCGGGGAAATACTTAATCATGTCATCTTCGACAGAGAGCTTTCCTTCAGATTCTAACTTAAGAATGGCATTGGCCACAAACGTTTTTGAAATCGAGCCTAGATTGAACAGTGTTTTTGTGGTGATTTTTTCTCTTGATTCTATGTCAGCAACGCCATACGCACTTTTGTAAACGATGCTGTCATCTTTCATGATGAGGAATGCTCCCCCTGGTTCTTCTGCAGGAATGGTCGCTGCGAGCAAAGAGTCGATTTGTGCAAAGTGATCAGACTGGTGTGGTGAACCGCAGCTGCTCAGAAGGGCAATAGCCAGGAGAATGGGAAACAAGTTTTTCATAATATCGGGCAAGGTACTAAACGAACTACTGAGTTTTTCTAAGACCAATGTTATCCAGAATCAAAACGCCTTTTTCGGATTTATTAAAGACAAACTCAATTGTTTTCAGGTGCGAGAGATAGCTATGCCCGAGAGGTAGTTCGACCGTTTCGAGTGTTGGTTCCCAGGTATCGCCAAAGTTTTCTTTGTGAAGACCTTTCAGCTTTACGAATTGAACCTGTAATCGAGGAGATAATTTTTTGATGTCATTCAATTCAAAAACAGCTTTGCCGCCCAGACTATCCGTCAAATGAATTTCAAAATTGAGTTCGCTACCAGGTGATTCGTCCTTTTTGCCCTTTTCGGTGTCTTCTGATTTTAGACTATTCTCATCTCCACGAGCCATCGTGAGGAGTAGAGAATGAGTGCTATCAAGTCCTACACTCCTTGCAAAGTCGATTTTGTAATGCGCTGTTCTTTCGGTTGAATCTTTCATCCATCCAATAATGACTGCGTTGTTTGCTTGTGTATCATCATCCCTGAACTTCAGGGTCTCCTCGCGCCATTTTTGAAGCGCTGCAGAGGAGATTACACTTCCAGTTGTTGTACCGGTTGTCACATCAATATCTTCCTCGAAAGTAATCAGGTCTTTTGTGTGTGAATCGCTGAAAGTATTCAAGACAATCACTTTTGGTAGCCAGTCCGCGCCAGACTGTGCATTGGCAAGTAGTTTGGAGTAATCTTTTTGATTAAATACAGACTCAACAAAGGCTCCGATGTAAACTTTGGCAATTTGTTGTTGCTCCTCCATCGTGATCATTGGTGCGGTGTTGAGCAGCCACTTGCCCGGAGGTCCACCATCGTACTTGCCCCACGATGTGTTGAACTGTCCGTGGTTAGCACCATGAATGTACACGCCAGCTTTTAAGTGATAGGAGCTATCAGAGAATGTTACTCGTTGAAATTGCCGATAGCCAAAGAAGCTGGCTTCATCGCTATCATAGGATCCCTGAATTGACAAGTAATTGATATTCTCGAGTTCGATTCGTCTCTCGTAACGTTTATCTGTTGGAGCGATGGAAATGATACCTTTAATGCCAAAGTCGAAATCAAACTTCTCATTGGCATCGTCCGGAAAGAATGGAAGTTTATTGAATCGTGCCGCGATGGGTGCTGCTTCTCCACCTCGCGAGTGACCGGCAAGTATAATGTTGCTCAAGTCTGCTTTTTGAAAAAGTTCATGAGTGTTATCATTAGACCATGCCTTCCATTGTTCAAGGTGTTTAAGCAGTAGCCATCCCCTCGTTGGCATTTCTCGTCCACGGAAATCACCTGACCATGTTCCGTTGATAAAATTTTCATCAACCGAAACAACGATCACTCCGCGACTCGCCAGATGCTTGCCGATATACTCATATCCTGCATCGGAGTAGTCCTCCATTCCATGATTACCATGCACAATTAGAAACAATGGAAACGTGCCTTCACCTTGTGGCATCCACACGCGACCATTTAGCGGAAAATTTTTGACTCCAAATCCCCAAAAGCGTTCTCTCCATTTTGCTTTGGAGCCTTTCCATTCTGGAAGTAATCTTGATGCATCGACAGTTGGAGTTTTAAATCTAACTCTGTCATTAAACTCCGCTCTGCGTTGATCCGTACCACTTCCATAAGTGAAATGTATCACATCATGCACGCCATCACTTCCTGGATTTAAATAACCTTGAGAGGAGAGGAGTATAGCTGGAGTGGGAGTGAAGTCAACTTGATAAGGGTCGTGGCCTTCTTTCGTGAGAAAATAGACACAAAAGGAAATCGATAGCACACTAACGAAAATAGATATCAGGTGCATCCATCTCACTGAGCTTGCCTTGCTTCTTAAAACTGCAATGGAGCCAAACAATAAGGTGATCGACAAAATGAAAATCAACGATCCGAGAAAAAATACTTCTGTTGGAAGGCCAAAGCGAATTGATCGTGCGGTAAGGAGAGTGATAACGGTAGAGAAAAGGAGTGCGAAGACAGCTGTTGGTATTTTGGAGATGCCCATGTGTAGCAATGCTCCGGTAAATCGAGACAGCCAAAATATCCCAACGCCAAGTAGGAGGGCAACTAGTGGTAAAACCCAAACCGGAAGTCCGGTATTGAAAAAAGCACCGGCCATGAATATGACCGACAAGCTCAGGATCAACAACCCGTAAAAGGCCCCACGCCAGAAAATTTGACCTACTGAATTTCCTTCTGGAAATTTTACCGATTCACGGAGTCTGGTGAAAAATAATCGCATGCTGTTATTTTTGATAGGAAAAGGTACGGAATGAATTCTTTCCCGCTCCCAATAAATCCATCAACGGGGGAATCCTCGTTTCATCAATCCAGCGGAGCAAACAGCACTTTATCCTGCGTCCTTTTTTGCGCAAGCCGATTAATGGCAGTTTCAGAAAGTTGAAGTACGCGTGGATAGCCTCCAGTTGTTTGACAGTCTCTCATCAAGACGATCAATTGCCCGGATGGTGTGAGTTGCACAGTGCCGGGTAATACGCTTGAAGTCAACATGCTATAACTGTCTGGATATGATAAACTGCCTCCATTCAATCGATAACCCATCCTGTTGTTATCGCTACTCACTGAGAATTCGATATTGAAGATCTTTTTTTGATGTTCTTTTTTCAACAATTCAAACTCCGGTCCGAGGGCGCAGGGCAATTCAGGCGAAACAAAAAGTGTTGGGTCTTCTTTTACAACTGATTTTAATTGACCTGAAGATCGGCTGGCATAAATCGGCAAACAATCGCCCTTTTTAATTAGTGGTTGTCTCGTGATTCCGGGATAAAACGAAAAACTGTTCATTACCACTTCGGTCTGAAACCCACCCTTGACAGCCATGTAGGTGCGAACACCTTTTTTGGCTGCTCCAAAAGAAAGTGTGTCCCCAGCGGTCAATTGTACTGGCCTGTTCATCGGGCAGATGGATCCGTTGATTGATGGCGAGATGTCTGCGCCAGTAATTGCGATCACTGTTTCTGAATTGAAAACCAGTTGTGGACCAGTCAGCGTGATTTCCATTACCGCTGCGTCAGCCATGTTATTCAACAAATGATTGGCAAGTGCTGCGCTTTGTTGATCCATAGCGCCAGAAACAGGGACCCCAAATTTTTTGAAACCGACACGACCTCTATCTTGAATAGAGGTTAAAAGTCCGGGAGCCAGTACGTCAACTGACGCTGTCATGCAACTCAATTTTATATTCTCCTCTCAAAACTTCGGCTCTTATTTTTTCGTACTCCTCCATGTTTACAGGGAAAAACTTAATTCGATCACCAGCTTTCGCGAAGCAAGGAGGATTTGATTTGGGATTGAAAAAATCAATTGGACTATTTCCAATGATATTCCAGCCTCCCGGACTTTCGGAGGGGTAAACACCAGTCTGCATTCCGCCAATGGCGACTGCCCCGCGATCGATTTTTACGCGTGGTGATGGTCTGCGTGGCGCATAAAGATTTTTAGGAAGCCCACCGAGATATAGAAAACCGGGCAAAAAGCCAATAAAATAAACCAGGTAAGTGGGTTGGTAATGAAGTTGAATCAATTCTTCCACAGACATTTCTTTTGTCTGACTCAACTCCTTCAAATCAATTCCAAAAGATGAATCGTAACATACTGGCACCTTCCATATTTTATCACTCTTGGTAGTTGGGATAGCACCTTTCAAGTGCAATGTTTTTACCACACGCTGAAGCTCAACCACATTGGTCTTGAAAGGATTGAACAGAACGGTGAGAGAGTTGTAAGCGTTAACCGTTTCAATAACTCCTTCGATGAGTTCATTCTCCAATGCACTTTGCAGACGAAGAATGTCATTCAGGATGTTTTCTTCTAGCCTTGAAGGCCACTCAATCAGCAAGGCCGACTGACCAAAAGCCTTGAAGGTAAGATCAAACTGCTCCAACTTTTGAAATTGTTATGTGATTGGCCGGCAGTTGTTGGTGTAGATAACTTACAATATCAACTGCATGAGAGTTGTCTCCGTGGATGCACAGTGTGTCTGCCTGAATTGAAAATAGCTTCCCCGATTGAGATCTTACTTTTTTTTCCTTGATCATTCGCAAAACATGAGTCAGAATTACTTCGGGGTTTTGTATTACCGCATTATCGAGTTTTCTTGAGACAAGTGTGAGATCATCATTATAGTTTCTGTCGGCAAACGCTTCAAACATTACAGTAATTGACTGTTCACGAGCCAGTTTTGCCATGACGGAACCGAATGGAGCATAGAGGATAACCTTCTCATCAAATAGTAAAATAGCCTTTACGATTGCCTCCGCTATGCCTACGTCAACAGTTGCCATATTGTAGAGCGCTCCGTGTGGTTTCACGTGATTCAATAGGGTATTTTCATCTTTAGCAATTGCATCCAATGCTTCAATTTGGTCGAGCACCAGGGAAGTCAATTCTTCTGGAGGCAGCCGCATCTCCGTTCTACCAAAATTCTCTTTGTCTGGAAACGAAGGATGTGCTCCAATTTTGGTTCGATGTTGCTTCGCAAGTTGAACTGTCTGTCTCATGGTGTCTTCGTCCCCTGCATGGCCACCGCAAGCGATATTGCAAGAACTTAAGAAGGGCATCAGAAGATGGTCGTTGCCAACACCTTCGCCCAGATCGCAGTTGATATCGATTACAAACTTTTCCACTATCCAATTACCTGAATGATGCTCTTCAGTCCAAGAACAACCGAAAGAATAAAAATGGCAACTCCAATTACATTTTGAGTTCGTGAATTGATGTAGTTACCCAGAACACCAGTCCGATTCATAATCCATAAAATAATCCCAACTATAATGGGTAGAGCCGCACCGTTTGCTATCTGTGCAAATTGAATGATTTCTATTGGATTGAGGCCAAGCGATGCGAACACTACCCCCATCGCCAAAACAAATATCCAGACCATTCTGAATTTAATATTCTTCATGCCAACACCCCATCCAAGGCAGCCGTTTGCCACAAAAGCGGCAGCCAATGGCGCGGTGATGGCAGACGTTATGCCTGCAGCAAATAGGCCAATGCTCAAGAAGTATTTTGAAAAACTGCCAAACAATGGCTCCAATCCTTTGGCTAAATCTGTCGCATTTTTTACGTCCGAGGCCTCAACTGTAGCAGCTGAAACTATAATTGCCATGGATACCAATCCGCCCAGGGCGACCGATATGATGGTGTCTTGTTTGGCAAATGATAAATCGCTTTCTGAATTCCATTTCTCCTTGACCAAAGAGGCATGGAGAAACAAATTATAAGGAACAACGGTAGTTCCGATGAGCCCAACCACGGTGAGTAGGTTTGCCTGATCAAGTTTAGGGATAAACAATCCCTTCAACACTTCGGCTACATTTGGCCTGGTGATAATGGCGGTAAGCAAAAACGCAAGGCTCATCAAAATCACGAGTCCGACCAACGCTCTTTCGAGAATCTTGTAATTGCCGATGAAAAGCAATACAAAGGCGATAGCTCCTACAACCATGGGTAGGTAGTTGAAACTTGAATCGATATCAAAGAGTGTCCGAACGCCAAGGACCGCACCACTGATATTGCCAGCCTCATAAATTGCATTTCCAAATACGATCGCAAGCAAGATGAGAATAACGATCATATACCTGATCGCTGGATTTTGTATCTCACCTCGTATCACATCGGCTAGTCCTTTTCGTGAGACAATCCCAATCCTGGCGGCCATTTCCTGGAGAAGAATGGTTGCAACTGTAGACAACAGCATGGCCCACAGCAGCGTGTATCCAAATCTCACACCGGCAATGGTACACACCGTAACAGTTCCGGGGCCGATAAAGGCGGCTGCAACTAGCGCTCCGGGGCCGGAGTTTTTAAACCATTTAGTCATCGAAACTTATAGTTCAAATTTGTATAGTGTATTTATCGAACCCAGGTTATTTAGTCGAAGTCCGGACAACCGCCAAAAGCGCACCGGCAAGAATAAGTCCAGAGCCACCGATGCGGTTGATCAGTGTTAAATTTGATTCGGCTTTCAAATATCGAATCAGTCGAAAGGCAAAAATTGAATACAGAATAGAGTAGAACCAAAACAGCAGTACAAAAGTAGTTCCTAAAAGGGTGTACTGTTCAAGCACATCTGACGAGGCACTTAGGAATGATGGAAAGAACACTCCATAAAATAGAATTGATTTTGGGTTGGTGATAGTTACGACAAATCCACTGACGAGATTTGATCGGTCGGTTTTGATGATGGGGAAGCTGTTCTTGATTGGTTTGTCAAAAAGCTTTTTTACGCCTAGCGAAACCAGAATAATGACACCTACCCATCTGATGAGTTCGAAATACGACAAAGTGCTGGTCAAAATACTCTCCAATCCAAATGCAACGAACGCGATAAATATCGTGTGGGCCAAACTGGCCCCAAAAATTGTTAACAGCGTACGTTTTGTGCCCTGGCTGATAGAATTAGAAATAATTGTTACGACTGTGGGGCCAGGAATTAGAATCAATATGCTGGCACTGATTATGAATGATATGTATGTTTCCAAGTTCATTCTTCCAATTTAGCCCTTTTTTGCCTGAGTGTTATCAGTAGCTTGAGTGTCAACAGCTCCTGTCATCACTCACAAATCATTTTTTTAAGAACGTCATCGCTAACATTGCATCCGCATAATACTGCAACAACTTTTTTTCCTTTGAACTTGTCCTTTGATTTCAAAATCGAGGCAATGGCTACGCCTGCTGAGCCTTCAATTACCATGTGATGTTTCTTTAATGCGATCCTCATCGCCTCCATAATCTCCGCCTCGGAGACCAACACATACTCATCGACTACCTGCTTGCAGATGTCGAATGTAATTGAGTCGTGATCAATACCGCCCGCGGTCCCGTCTGATAACGTTGGGCTTTCCGGAACATCAATCACTTTACCTGCTCGAATGCACTCATACATCACCGGTGCATTTTCAGGCAAGCAACCAATTACTTGTATAGAGGGATTTACCGACTTTAGATAAGTGCCAATGCCCGAAATGAGCCCGCCACCGCCAATAGAAACAAAAACGGCATCGATATCGGGAAGTTGTCTGGTCAACTCTACTCCAATTGTACCCTGACCAGCAATAACGTCTTCATCGTTGTAGGGTGAGATGTAGACTTTGTTGTTTTCGGTAGCCAGCTTTCGCGCGTAGACTTCGGTTATCTCACCACTGTCTCCATGAAACTCAATTGGCACATTGCGCGAGCGTATCGCGTCTACCTTAGCTGTTGATGCTTTTGTAGGCAAAAAAATGGTTCCTTTTCTGCCTGTTATGCCCAGGGCATTTGCCACACCCAATCCGTGATTTCCTGTGGATGCGGTGATGATTTCCCGCATGTCATTTTCAAGTGTCTTTACCTTGTAAAGGGCACCTCTAGCCTTGAACGAGCCAGTGACCTGTACATTTTCCATTTTGAGAAACACTTCACATCCGGTATTTACCGACAAATAATGTGAGTATTCAAGAGGTGTTTCACGGATTGCCGGACGGACCATTCTATCCGCGATTTCTATTTTTGAGACAAGCGATTGCATACAGGCAAATTACAGAGACTATGGATTTTGTTTACAATTTAGTTAACCCGAACTTACAATAATGAAGGCTTCGTTTGCAGGAACAACCCTTTTATTAGCAGTGTTTGTGATGTCTGTAAGCTGCCGCGATGAGAAAGATGATCCACATATGGCTTTGATCGGCACCTGGGAGGAGGTGAGCCTTGAAATCAGCGACTGCATAGAAGAGAGATATAATACTTCCAGGTTTTGCGATAGATCATGCCAGACGATCACCATTACTCAAAACAGTGTGGCGTTTGATGACGATCCACCAACCAGTTATTCGATTGATGGCAACACAATCACCATTATCAGAGGTGGGCTTACGTTGCATCCTAACTTTGAAGTCCTGGGAAATATTCTGACGATTACAATTCAATACAATGAAGCAGAAGGTGGATGTAAATCTGTTTATACTTATCGGAAGAGCATTTAACTACCGATAAAAGCCTTCCCACATACCCTCAAAAAAATGTCTGGCGTTGATGCCCAGATCGCGGGTGTTGTATCCACCTTCCTGAACAATCAAGGTAGGTAAATTAAGTTTTGCGAGTATCCGTCCGTTTTCAGTAAAGTCCTGAGGGCTCAAAAGCCATGTGCCCGTTGGGTCGCCTGCTGCCGTGTCGAGGCCAAGTGCAATTACCAAATAGGTAGGATCATATTTTTTTATTTCTTCGATGGCCTCATGTAATCCTTTGCGATAGCCTTTGCCATCAGTTCCATTTTTCAATGGAATGTTGAGGTTATAACCCATTCCCTCTTCTGCCCCTCGTTCGTCAGCGAAACCCGTAAAGTTTGGATACACATAGACAGGATCTCCATGAATCGATATTGTGTATACATCGCTTCGCTTATAAAAAATGTTCTGCTGGCCGTTGCCATGATGATAGTCGATGTCAAGGATGACAACCTTTCCTTTCTTGCTCAGGTAATTGGCGGCAATAGCGTTTGAGTTGAGGTAACAAAACCCGCCAAAATACTTTCGCTCAGCATGATGCCCGGGAGGCCTCACCAGCGCGTAAGACATTTGTCGCCCTCCAATCACCTGATCGGCCGCGGTGAGCGCGCAGTTTGCCGCTGCACGTGCTGCCTTGAAGGCATTGGCATGAATAGGGGTAGTACTATCAATACAGTAGTAACCGATTTGATGCTCCGGTTTAAGAGGAATTCTGTCAGGAAATCGTTTTGGAAATATTTCAGGGTACAACACCTCATTGTCGACCGCTGACGCACAAGCTTTTTTCAGGAAGGTTAGAAACTCAGGATAATGAACGGCTTCAATCCAGCTGTCGGGATAGTTTTTGGCAGGTGATCTTTCAAAGATCTTCACTTTGTCCAGCTCCTTTAAAATAGACTTTACTCGTACAGGGGACTCTACGTACCCCTTGTCTCTTATGTGGTGTATGATGTGGCCTTCATTTACTACCAACCCAATCTTTTTATCGGACGGCAGCGTTTTTTTTATTTCAATGTAAACTTCCTTTTTAATGAATTGGGGAGGTCGCTGTAGTACATAGTCTCCTTTGACTGAATTGACAACTGACTTTACATATTCAGGCGAGCACACTGCGCCATACTTTGTTTCAAGGATTGCCTTTATGATCTTCTTTCCAGTTTTGGCAGGTAGTTTTGGTTGTTTCGATGGCGTCTCAAACAGCAGGTGAGAAACTGAGTTATCCTTTCTTGGCAACGCATATTCTGTTTTTGCCATTGGACGGACACCATAGCGCTCAAAAAATCTTAACCAGGAGATATTCCGTTTTCTTACAGTTTCATCCTTGCCAAAGTCCTCCGTAGGTCGATCGATAAAAATAGCGACCACGTCAGCTGCAGTCGCTTCTTCCCGTAATCTTTCATAGAGAGCGCCATTAATGCCGCTTCTTTTTGGATCACTTACGAGATAGTCAACAAAAAAGAAATTTTCTTTTGGGTAGTGAGACGCTATCAAAACTCCGATTGCGCGATTATCTTTTATTTCCGCGACAAGAATCAGGTGTCTGAAACCGCTTTGAAACTGATTTTGTGCTGCTATTAAAATCTCATCTACCTCTTTTGTGGTCAGTTCGTTCTGAAGGGCTAGCAGTTCTTTACAATATGCTAATGAAAGCCTGTTAGCCGGACTGAAATAGTCATAAATCCTTCGAATGGTTAGCATCGCATCGTTTTTTCTCCGCTTCTTCCAAAGAACAGAAAAATTCTCCGATTACAAAGGCGTCATTGATTAACGGAGTGAGCTACAAGGGTTGATATAGCTTCTTAAGTGAGAAGGCGTCCTGTGTTGGTCCGTCATTCCACAATTTCTCCATCTTTTCTTTGGCCTCAGCAAGTGTGGGAATATGTCCCTTCTTTACCCACCACAGCACTACCGGCTCACGATCCAGAGACTCAAACCACTCGCGCCTCCTTTTAAAGTATACACCATGTTGACTTTGATATGCAAACGACCGCATGTCTTCCAATGTTTCCCATACAGTCATGTTCACGAGTAGGGTAGGATCATTGAAGAGATTGAAAGCAACAGCAGTGCCTGTCTCGTCTTTTAAAATCCAGACAAACCCAGGACTTGACTCACCGATCTTGTTGATTTCCGGAAGGGCATCAACAAATTCTTTCATCCTTGGGTCGTCAAGAGGATACCTGGCCTTGGCTATGTTTAGCTGGGCGATATGATACTCCATAGCAGCGAGCTGATTCCTTATTCGCGACCCCTGTTGATTTCGGGTAGAATAAAATTGTCAAGTGGGCTTGGTAGCTTCATCGTGGCTTCTATCTCATCGGTGGTCCTTGGCGCCATTGACGACATATGCTCATATCCGTCTTTCGTAACGCGATAGTCGTCTTCAATTCTCACGGCAATGCCCCACCAGCGGGGATCACACTTACTATTTTCCGGAATATAGATTCCGGGCTCAATGGTGAAAGTCATATTTTCCTGCATAGCATCGCGAAGTCCTTTGTCGTGAACATCTAGACCAATGTGGTGGCAACATCCATGAGGATAATAAAGATGGTTTTCATTTTCTGATTTAATAATACCCAAATCCTTAAGCCCCTTGTTTACTACTTCCTTCGTTACTTGATTCAGTTCAGCAAAGCTTGTTCCTGGTTTCACTTTTTTCATTGCTGCTTCCTGCGCTGCCAGCACGATGTCGTAAATAGCTTTTTGGTCAGGACTGAATTTGCCGTTTACCGGAATCGTCCTTGTGATGTCGGCAGTGTAACCATGGTACTCTGCGCCAAGGTCCATGAGAATCAGTTCTTTTGAAGATACCTCCGGCTTGTAATTTTCGATATAGTGCAAAATGCAGCCATTGTGCCCGGCTCCAACAATTGAATTGTAACCAACATCTTCTGCCTCATATTTCTTGTATACAAATTCATGAACACCCTGGATCTCACGTTCCGACATTCCTGGTTTAATGGCTTTCATCACTTCAATTTGTCCCTGACAGGAAACTCTCACTGCCATTCGAATCATCTCTACTTCCTCTTTCGTTTTCACGCCACGCAATTCAGTCATGTATGAGTTAAGTGTCGTTGTGTTGAGGTTATTTTTCTTTTGCTCGCGTGCCAGGGTCAGTTGGTCTTTAGTTGGGTAATTTACTTTGACTTTGAATTGCTCAATCAGAGTATACAAATCGGAGGAGTCTGATGGATTATCCCTTACGTCATTAAAGAAATCATAGAACAGCACCTGATCGAACTTAGAAAAATCGACATTATACTTTTTGAATTCAGTATTATTAAATGACTGCTCAAGTCCCAGTGTATTTTTTACGCCCTCATCGCCAAGTCTTCTGCCAGTCCACATCTCAGCCATTGCATTTCGAGGTTGCACAAAAATGATTTCATCGTAACGAGTTCCATTGACAGCGGTTTGTTTGTCCTTAAAGATCAAGAGCAGGGCATGAGGCTCCTTGTAGCCAGTGAGATAGTAGAAGTTGGGATCCTGATGATACATGTAATCCGTATCGTTGGCCCGGTTGCGAACTGGATTGGCAAAGAATATAGCCACTGAATTGGCTGGAAGCTTTTCGCGAAGTTTGGCTCTCCTTTCCTGGTGAAAGTCTTTCGAGAGGAAATCGGTAGGAAGGTTGCCTTGTGCGTTGGTTTGAAGGAGATTAACACAAAGCGTCAGCGATAAAAGAGCAACAGCAATTTTCATAAGAATATGTTTCAGGTTTGAATTAACTTAAAAGAGGATAAACCTCCTATAGATACGGGATAAATGGCAAATCAGTTATCTCCCTTCGGCAGGTCTTCCAGTTTAAAGTCGTGACCTCTACC
Source organism: Cyclobacteriaceae bacterium (assembly GCA_035344095.1). Taxonomy (GTDB): domain Bacteria; phylum Bacteroidota; class Bacteroidia; order Cytophagales; family Cyclobacteriaceae; genus ELB16-189. Next base: position 19,535 of record DAORAG010000007.1, read on the forward strand.
GAATTTCAGGGTATCCTTGAGCAAAAACTTTTCCAGAGTGTGTATGTCCTTCGCCCAAAAATCCCCGTCAGCCTTGATGCCTTCAATAATAAAGTCAAATTGTTCACCAAAATTTGTAAGGCGGTACATCTTGCCCACCCGTAGTACATCAAAGGATATGCCCGCCATCTACAAATCTTCTTCCCGCTCAAGCATAAGTATCGAAGCTTGTGGCACGATGAAGTATTTTTCATTCTCATACAGAACCTCAACGGCACCTTTTTGAAGGAAAATGGCAAGGTCACCTTCCTGAGCTTGCAGTGGAAGGTATTTGATAGATTCTTCTTTTCCTTTCCACATGTCCTCTTCCTCTATGGGATGCGGGATAGGGTAGCCAGGCCCGACTTTAATGATGTATCCGCTTTGGATTTTTTCCTTCTCTTGGACGCCAGGAGGCAGATATAGCCCGCTGGCTGTTTTGTCATTTTGCTTTTTTGGTTTGATCAATACACGATCGCCAACCACTATGATTTTCTTCAGTTTGTTATCAGCTGTAATTTTCATTGTGTCTGTCATTTCAATCAAATAGCCCTGATTGATCTTTTCCTTTCTTTACAGATTCTTCAGTTGAGTAAAGTGGCAGTTTGTTTAAACCTTTGGACAGTAGCGCATCTTCGGTTACAATCCCTTTTAAGGCTGCCTCATTGTTCAGGCTTGATGCATCGTGCTCCAGTTCTTTTGTGCTGATTTGTTTCGACCGTTTTTCAATAGGCGGATTTATCTTTTCAGCCCTTTCGAACTCAGAAACTTTTTCGAGTATTTCTTTGGGCAGATCCGCATCGCTGCGATACACCAGCTCAAAGAATTGTTTGGCAAAAAACCCATCTATCTGTATCCTTCGTTTTGAAAGATGTACAAACTTTCCAATTATTCGACAAATGTTTTCGCGCTCCTCAGGACTGAGCTGTTCAGCGAATTCGTATTCTTCTATTTTTTTAACAGCCAGGATGATCGGTTCCAGTGCATCGATCGATATAATGTAAACTGTGTATTCACTCAACTTGTATTCAAACTGCTGAATGTGTTCCAGCGTATTGCTAGGCACAACCAGGAATACCTCTTTTCTCACATCTTCCTCTTTTACATACTTGATGGCCGATTCAACCTGGTTCTTTAGATAGTTGGGAAAGTTAGATAGACTGTCGCCAGAGGGGCTCTTGGCATCAAATACAATATATTCACCCTTGATTCTAAGTGTATTATCTGGTTTTCCTTTGAAAGGAACATTATCAACATACTCTACACCATTCCTGTTGCATATTGCCTTTATTCGATTCCTCACGTTTGTTTCGTGATTGATCCACGTTTCACGGAGGCGCCTCAATTTCTCCAACTCTGCCTGATGATTTCGTTCCCGCTCCTCCGTTCTTTCTCGAACGCTTCTTTCAACCACTTTATTCAGGTTGGCAATAGATTCCTTGTGTTCTTGCTTTCTTTGCTCTTCGTAGGATTTGTATTGTGTATTCTCATCCCTCAGCCTTCTGATGTCCTGCTCAAGCATCTCAATTTTTTGCCTCAATGAAGCAACTTCGTCACGAAGCTCTGTACCCCTTTTTAGATAGGACTCGTTCTTTTCGTTGAGTATTCCTATTTCCTTTTGAAAGTGAGCTTTGTCATCAGATAGCCGGGCAATCGTACTTTCGAGTTTGGTATTTTCATTTTTGTGAGCCTCAATGCGCGAAATGAGATGCTGTAGTTCTGCATTTGCGTCAATAAGTTGATTTTTTACCTTACTCCAGCCCAACAGCCTTGACCAAAAGCTGAGCTGCCTAAGGTTGTTAAAAAATATCCTCAAATTGTCGAATCCCGATTCCATTCCTGCAAAGTTAAAACCAATTTAAGCAAAACACGCTGGTTCATGATGAATTGTGTCAGGCATGTTAATTCCTTTTGTTAACTTTGAAGTCGTCAAAAAGGTAGCCTTCAGACGCTTTCAACAAATAGCGTTGGAGGTAAGTGCCTCGAAGAACATCAAGATTTAAAAATCAATTTTATGGAGACCGTTGTAACATCAAGCAAGGACGCAATCGCATTGGAAGACAAGTATGGTGCACACAATTATCACCCTATTCAGGTTGTATTGAGTAAGGGCGAAGGTGTTTATCTGTGGGATGTTGAAGGCAAGAGATATTACGATTTTTTGTCTGCTTATAGCGCAGTGAATCAGGGGCATTGTCATCCACGAATTGTCAATGCGCTCATTGAACAGGCGAAGGAGCTGACCCTGGTGTCCAGGGCATTTTACAATGATAAACTGGGTCTTGCTGAAAAATTCATTTGCGAGATGTTTGGCTACGATAAAGTGTTGTTTATGAACAGTGGGGCAGAGGGTGTTGAGACTGGAATTAAACTGGCGCGCAAATGGGGCTACAATGTGAAGGGAATCCCAGAAAATGAAGCGGTGATCCTTACCGCCAAAAGGAACTTCCACGGCCGTACGACCACAATTATTTCTGCTTCTTCTGATCCATCTGCAAGAATCGGCTTTGGTCCATTTATGCCAGGGTTCAAGATAGTAGAGTATGACAATGTTGAGGTGTTGGAAAAGGAACTGACAAATCCGAATGTATGCGCACTCATGATTGAGCCAATACAAGGAGAGGCGGGAATTTATGTTCCATCCGAAGGATACATCAGCAAAGCCAGCGAGCTATGTAAAAAGAATAATGTGCTGTTGATGATGGATGAAATCCAGACAGGCATTGCACGTACCGGCAAGATGCTTGCCAGCGATCATGAAAATGTTCATCCTGATATGCTGATTCTTGGAAAGGCCATTTCAGGTGGGGTATTGCCAATTTCATGTGTGCTTGCTGACGATGAGATCATGTTAGGCATCAAGCCTGGAGAACATGGATCTACTTTTGGTGGAAATCCAATGGCCGCTGTAGTATGCATGGAGGCATTGCAAGTGGCAAAAGATGAGAAGTTGGCTGAGAATGCAGAACGTCTTGGTAAAATTTTCCGGGAGCGTATGAGCGCCCTAATCAAGAAAACCGATCTATTAACTGCAGTGCGAGGCAAAGGTTTGCTCAACGCTGTCGATGTGAACGATACCCCGCAAAGCAAGACCGCATGGAACATTTGTGTTCAACTGAAAGAAAATGGATTGTTGGCCAAGCCAACTCATGGCAATATTATCCGATTTGCTCCGCCACTGGTGATGACCGAAGAGCAGCTCCATGAATGCTGCGATATTATCGAGAAGGTGGTTTTGAATTTCAAGAAATAGAGAACAGCTGAAAGGTTTTGAATTAGGGGTAGCACCAAAGGCTACCTCTTTTTGTCAATAGAAATATGAAAATAATTGTAGTAGGAGGCACAGGAACGCTAGGTTCTAAAATTGCAGATGAATTAGGTGTACGTCATGAGATAATCAGGGCTGGCTCTAAATCGGGAGATGCAACAGTTGATATAACCTCATCAGCTTCCATCCAGTCTTTATACAAAAAAATTGGTTCGTTTGATGCCTTGGTCAGTGCAGCCGGAAGCGGCTATTTTGGTCCGTTTGATACGATGACGGAAGACGATTTTTATAAAGGCATCAAAAGCAAAATGATGGGCCAGATCAACCTCGTTATGCTCGGAAAAGACATGATCAACGAAGGCGGGTCCTTCACCCTTACATCAGGGATTCTTCATAGCGATCCAGTAAAGGGTGGTGTTGGACTCAGTATATTAAATGGAGCGCTCAACTCTTTTGCGAAATCGGCAGCCTATGAGTTAAAGCGTAGCATCAGACTCAATGTCGTAAGCCCCGGCCTTGTGGAAGACTCAGAAAAAAGTCTCGGTAGTTCCTTCCCTGGGCATGTGCCAATCGCCATGAAAAGGATGGTCAGCGGCTACGTGAAAAGCGTAGAGGGTATCATCACCGGTCAGGTGATTGAGATTGTCTGAATCACTCGTTTCTCAGTACATCCACCGGGTTCACCATTGCTGCGCGGGCTACCTGCGTAATGACCACCGATAATGTGAACACCAGAATTAGAGCTATGGTATAAAGAAATACGGCCAGGCCAATATCAGTGTGGTAAGCGAATCCACTTAGAAAATTATTCATCAGGTAATAGGCAACAGGGCAGCCAATAACGATGGCGATCGCACATAGCCTTACAAAGTCTTTTGTAATCAACGTCACGATACTTGAAATCGCGGCACCCATTGTTTTGCGAATGCCAATTTCTTTCTTCCTTTTTTCTGCGGTGTAAGCAGCTAGTCCAATCAATCCAAGGCCGGAAATTACAATTGCCATAATGGTAAAAGTGAAGGACAACCGTCCAGCCACTTTTTCGTTGTTGTAAAGTCGCTCAAAATCGTCATCAAGAAACGAATAATCGAAAGGGTACTCGGGACTGAATTTTTTATATACGGATTCAATCTGATTCACAGTTTCCATGATGTTGCCAGACTCAAGCAAGATATTGGCTCGCCAGGTGTTGTCGGGTTTGCAAAGAAAAATATTGGGATCGATCGCTTCGTGAAGTGATCGGCTATGAAAATCATTCACCACACCAACTACAATTCCATCATTTCCCCAAAGTGATAACTTCTGGCCGATCGGGTTTGTCAGCCCCATCACTTCAACAGCTTTTTGAGTCAATACAAAATTACTGGTGTCGTTATATTGTGTTGAGAAGAATCTTCCTTCGGTCAGCTCAAATCCCATGGTTTCCAGGAAATCAAAATCAACTACAATGGTCCGAAAGAGAACCTGACTGTTGACAGGTCTCCCCGGCCAGTTCAAAGAACCGGTTTGGTTTTGCACCTGTACGATTGATTGATCTGTGCGCGTCACCGCTTTTACCCCGTTGATTTGTTTGACTTCGTTTTTGAAGGCATTGAACTGATTACCGATGTCACCGCGCGTAACAAAGGAAATGATGTTATCCCGTTTGTAACCAAGATTTTTATCGCGGATAAACTCCACTTGCTGAAAAACGACCAGGGCGCTTACCACCAAAACGATGGTAATAGCGAATTGAAAGATCACCAGGGATTTTCTCAACGAGTCACCTGTAAGGCTTTGCCCGATGGATCCTTTCAAAACTCTTGACGGTTGGAATGACGATAGGAACAAGGCAGGATAGCTAC
>DAORAG010000008.1:0-18775 GCA_035344095.1 Cyclobacteriaceae bacterium
TGTAGGGTGTTGAAATTGGCAGACAAGCCCTCCTGTCTCGGGGGTGGAGAGCAAAGGATAAACACGGGATAATGCCTGCCTAACGGCAGGGGGGGGTTGACCACTAAAAGTTTTCTTCTTGTCCCGCGGCTAACTTCTCCGTGGAGGTTCGAACCCTCCCTCTACAGCTTCTTCAAAGGTTCTTGGTTGCAGTCATCATTTTGTTTCAAGTGTACTTGAACACCGACTGTAACCCAGAACCTTTTCTTTTAAGTGCATTTTTGCTAATTAGAAATAGAAACCTAATTAGCTATGACTGACTTTCCCTGGTTTAAAAATTATCCTGACGGAATTCCCAATGAGATTGGGGAATACGAATACAACTCTTTGATCGAGATGTTCGATTCCACCTGTGAGAAGTATGCAGACAAAGTTGCCTTTGAGAATTTCGGAAAGAAAATGACTTTCAGGGAAGTTCAACACTATGCCAACAGCTTTGCTGCTTACCTTCAGGTGGAACTTGGTTTAAAAAAAGGCGACCGCATCGCCATCCAGATGCCGAACCTACTTCAGTTTCCCATCGCTTTTTTTGGTGCCATCAAAGCCGGATTGATTGCTGTCAACACAAATCCGCTTTACACTCCGCCTGAAATGAAACATCAGTTTAAAGATGCGGAGGTTTCGGCAGTTGTGATCGTTGCCAATTTTGCAAAACAATTGGAGGTCATCAAAGATGAGATACCTGCAAAACATATCATCATTACAAAAATGGGTGACATGCTGGGCCCCGTAAAGGGAGGCATTGTCAATTTTGTGGTGAAGTATGTGAAGAAGATGGTGCCCGGCTATCATATACCCAATTCAATTTCATTTTCAAGTGCCTTGAGTAAAGGCGCATCATTAAAGTACACTAAACCGTCAATGGACATTGAAGACGTGGCTGTGCTGCAATACACAGGTGGAACAACAGGTATCTCTAAGGGAGCGCAGTTGTCTCATCGGAATTTGATTGCACACAATCAGATGATCACACATTGGTTCAAGCCTTATATGAGACCTGACCGCGAGGATCTGATTATCACGGCAATCCCGATGTACCACATTTTCGCTCTGACGGTAAATGGGTTGCTCATGTTCACTTCGGGTGTGAAGAATGTGCTGATCACTAATCCACGAGATATGAAGGGATTCGTGAAGGAGTTGAGTAAGCACAAGTTTACTATTATCACAGGCGTCAATACATTGTTTAATGGACTGTTGAACAATCCGGATTTCAAAAACCTGGACTTCTCGCGACTTGCAGGTGCTGTAGGGGGAGGGATGGCTGTACAGGATGCCGTAGCCGAGCGATGGGAACAAGTGACTGGGAAACCGTTGGTTGAAGGTTATGGCTTGAGCGAAACTTCTCCGGTGCTCTGTTGCAATCCACTGGACGGTAAACATCGTAGAGGGTTTATCGGTATACCAGTGCCAAGCACGGAGGTGGCCATATTTGATGATAACGGAAATCAACTGTCGCAAGGTGAAACCGGTGAGATATGTGCAAGGGGCCCTCAGGTGATGCGAGGATATTGGGAGAAAGACAATGATGGAGTTTTCTATCCGGGTGGATGGTTTAAGACCGGGGATATAGGATTTATGGACGAAGAGGGTTTCTTCAAAATTGTTGATCGAAAAAAGGACATGATCAAAGTTTCAGGATTTAACGTGTTTCCGAACGAGATTGAAAATGTAATTGCGGGAAATCCAAAGGTGCTGGAGGTAGCGGCCATCGGTGTGCCACACGAGCGATCTGGGGAGGCGATTAAAGTTTATGTAGTAAAGAAAGATCAGTCGTTAACGGAGGAGGAGTTACTTGATTTTTGTCACAAAAGCCTCACAAATTACAAGGTTCCAAAATTCGTTGAGTTCATTACAGAAGTGCCAAAATCCAATGTGGGTAAAATATTGAGGAGAGTGCTGAAGGAGAAGCACGAAGCGGAGGTTTCCTGAGTATTAAGACAAAACATTAACCTTACCTTAAGGTAACTATAATTTGATCATCAGCCGATGATGAGGTAAAGAGGGGATTGTTAATTGTTCGTCCTATGAGACGACAATTAAATATTCTATTCCTTACTCAGGAAGACTTCCTTGCTGGCTCAACCTACTCCGTATTTTTTCTGGCCCTTGGTCTTGCGGAGCGAGGTCATTCAGTGTATGTGGCAGCAAGGCAGGAGTCACTCCTTAGTCAGCTTTGTGAAGGCACACAAATCACTTTCTTGCCCCTTCAACTCAAGTCCAGATTTGACCTTAAAGCAATCGGTGAAATCAAACGGTGGGTAAAGGATCTCAAGATCGATGTGATCAACGCGCAATCAAGTAAGGATAGGTACGCGAGCGTGTTCAGCAGGTGGATTTATTCTCTCAACGCGCGCGTGGTACACACGAGGCGACAACGCTCACTTAGTATAGGCGGGCCGTTTCAAAATCTCGTTTATGTGAATGGTACAGACCGCATTGTGGCGGTCGGGTCTGGTGTGAAAGAGTCGTTGGTAAACGGAGGCATACCAGAGCGTCATATCGAGTTAATTCACAATGGAACGCCAAAGTATAAGTATCAATCCCTCGAGGATGAGTACGTTGATCAACTAAGGAAGAAATTCGAGATCACACCAGATGATCTTGTGATAGGCTGCATCGCCAGGCGCAAACATCAGGATGAACTGCTGCGATCGCTTGACAAATTGGGTCGGCCAGCGAAAGTCATCCTGGTCGGAATACAGACAGATAAAGAGTTGGACTTGATCATTGAGCAATTTAAAATTCCCCATAAGGTATATTTCGAAGGCGATGTGCCATCCAATAAGGCGCTTAACTATCTCCGGTTATTTGACGTTTACGCACTTTGCTCAACAACCGAGGGGCTTTCTCAATCCATCATGGAAGCCATGTACATGGGCGTTCCGGTTGTGGCCACCGATGCCTCAGGAAATAATGACCTTATCAATGATGGGGTAAATGGCCATTTGTATAGCCATGGAAATCATGATCAATTGGCAAAGTATATTCTGTCACTCTCGACACGGGGGTCAAAACGTGACTTGATTATAGAGAATGCCCAGAAAACTGTGGTAGAGAAATTTGCAATTGAGAACACGGTGAGAAAATACGAGACACTTTTCGAGAATCTAACGACCGAATCAAGAGTTTCGCATTCCCGAAAATTCCAACCCGGATAGCGGTTACCCGTTCAGTCATCCCTTAAGCAACGTTACGGTTGATTACATAATCGTATTGCAGGGAATTTAATTTGCTGTTAATAACCAATAGATTCAAAAAATAGTGTCAACTTTGCATTAGTTTTTCACTTGAGGAATTTCATGGAAGCTAAAAAAAAGCTCACCACACAAGAGAAGGCTCTTCAGATCAATCTACGCAGAGAAGTTTACGGTTCATTTGCTGAAATAGGCGCAGGCCAGGAGGTGGCCGCCAACTTTTTTAAGGTTGGAGGGGCGTCAGGTACAGTTGCTAAAACCATGTCTGCCTACGACATGAAGTTCAGCGATGCGATTTATGGTGTTTGTGAACGCTACGTTTGCGAAGATCGCCTTTTGGGAATGCTCGATCATGAGTATCCGCTGCTTCCTGAGCGTTTACCACATCTTATTGAAAAGACACGCTTTTTTGCTTTCGCGGATACAGTGGAAGCGCTCAACTATGAGCGTACCAATCAGGGTCAGGGATGGATCGGACTCAGGTTTCAAAAACGACCGAACTCCGAGCCTAACGATTGCGTGATTCACGTGAAAATGCATGACAACGACCCGCTTCAGCAGCAGTTTGCCCTTGGGATTGTCGGAGTAAATATGATCTACGCCTGTATGATGGTTGATGATCCCGAAGAAATCATGATGTCGCTAGTGGATGGTGTGGGAAAGAGGATTGAAGTGGATATGTTCCGGATATCCGGCCCGGATTTTGAAAAGGTCGACAATCGATTGATGGCGCTGAAGCTTGTGAAGAATGGATTGACGCGCGCTGCCATGTTTGGGCCGAATGGCGAAGTAATGCAGCCATCAGAAGTATTATATAAAAAGAATGTGCTTGTGCTCAGAGGCCGATTCAGACCTGTGACACATGTAAATGTTGACATGCTTCTAGCTGCCCGCAGGTATTTCAAGAACGAGCCTGATGTGGACAAAAGTAAGATGCTGGTGTTAACTGAGCTCACGCTCAACGACCTTAGTACCGAAGGAGCCATTGATGAAAAGGATTTTCTGTACCGTGCTGATATAATCTGTTCTCTGGGGCAGACTGTGATGATCTCGAATTATTTTGAGTACTACCGCGTGGCAGACTATCTGTCAAAAGTGACCAAAGGCAAGAAGATAGGCATCATCATGGGAATCTATGCTTTGGTGAAAATCTTTGAGGAGAAGACCTATCAAAATCTACGGGGTGGAATACTCGAAAGCTTTGCTGATCTTTTTGGCAATAATATTAAGTTGTATGTCTATCCTGCACTTAAGCGGGAGGGCAATGGGCTTTTCACTCTTCAGGACTTTGAGGCACAACTTCCGGATAACCTCAAGAGCTTATTCCGTTATCTGGTTGATAACAATAAGTTGGAGGATATCGACAACGCCAACATCAATAACCTGCATATTATCTCAGACAATGTGTTGGCGATGATCAGAAAGGGTGAGCACGGTTGGGAAAAGTATGTTCCTCACAAAGTGGAGGAAGCCATCAAAGAGCACGGGCTTTTCGACTACCCATACACCCACGAGACCAAAGTCGCGTCCTAACTACTCTTTTTTCAATCGCTCAAAATACCCTTTTGCTTCTTGCATCACTTTTGGTGCGAGAATAATTCCAGAGACAACAGTCGGTATGGCCATGATTGCATAGGCAATGTCGATAATGTTCATAACGTCTTGCATCGTGGCAACTGCACCGAAGATCACGGTGGCGAGATAAAAGTAGTTGTAATAATTTCCTGCCTTTACGCCCGCAATGAAAGACATGGCCTTGTTGCCGTAGTAGGAGTAGGAGAAAAGAGACGTGATTGCGAAAAAGAATCCACAAATCAAGAGAAGAAATCTTCCGGTTCCTCCCAGGGCACCTTCAAATGCATTGGCGGTTAGTGTAACACCATTGGCTTCGGAGGTTTGCCAAACACCTGTAACCAAAATTGCAAAGGCAGTCAACGTACAAACCAGAATAGTGTCAATAGCAGGGCTTAACATCGAAACAAGCCCTTCTCTAATTGGCTCGCTGCTTTTTGATGCACCCAGTGCCATGGGGGCTGTACCAATGCCGGCTTCACTTGAGAATGATGCCCTTCGTACGCCTGATATAATTAAACCGCCAAGTATACCACCGAGTGCTGGATCACCGTGGTAGTTGTCGGCTGCAAAGGCATCACTAAAAATCATGGCGAAAACCCGAGGTACCTCTGTAATGTTGGTGAATAAGATAGCGATCACCGATCCGAAATAGATCACGATCATCAGTGGCACCATTCTGCCAGCCCATATACCGATGCGCTGGATTCCCCCTATGATGACGATGCCGGCAAGTAGTGTCAAGGCTATCCCAATTATAAGTTTGGCGGTGCTCACCTCATATCCAAGAAAATTGAATGGTGTGGTGCCTAGTGTAGTTCTGTTGATTCCTAAGTCAATGATCACCTGTGTTAATTGATTTGCCTGAAAAATGGGAAGGCATCCGATCATGGCACAAACAGAAAAGATGTAGGCGAGGGGACGCCACGGCTTGCTCATTGCCTCACGAATTACATACATCGGTCCACCTTGAATTACGCCTGCCGAATCTTTACCCCGATACATAAGTGAAAGAGCACTTGTGAAGAAGTTGGTTGACATACCAACGAATGCAGTAATCCACATCCAGAACAATGCGCCTGGTCCGCCCAGCGCGATTGCGGCTGCCACACCGGCAATGTTGCCCATGCCCACAGTAGATGCCAGTGCGGTTGACAGCGCCTGGTAAGCATTAATCTGACCGGGATCGTTAGGGTTGTTATATTTTCCGCGAAGGATGTCTATCGCGTGTTTGAAATATTTGTATTGAACGAAGCGTGAGTAAAATATAAAAAACAAACCTCCGAAGATGAGCAGAAATGAGATCGGTGTGTAGATGTCTGTTGCCAGCTGACTAATGAATTCGCTCATGCCTGTTTGGTTAGTGATTTGCAAAATAGAAAATTAATTCAAACTCAGTGACCGATCACCTGGTATACCCCAATTTGCCGTGAGTAACGGCCATAGTATTACATAATATATAGAGTAGCCTGGCACCAACGTTCGCATCCCACTCATCATCTCCGGGGGCTACCTCATTGAGGTCAAAGCCGATAATTTTCTTTCCCGACTGCGCCACCATTTTCAAAAGAGACGTGACTTGAAAGAAGTCAAGACCACCTGGAACGGGTGTGCCCGTGTGAGGGCATAGTTTGGGATCGAGACCATCGATGTCAAAACTGATGTAAACAAGTTCTGGCAGTTCATCAACTATGCGATGGCAAATGGAAGACCAGTTCTCACCATCAAACTCACTTTGTTTAATATCTGCATCGAAGAAAGTCTTTATCCGGCCTTTTGCACGATCCATCACCTGCTGTTCCTCTTCACAGTAGTCACGAATTCCTACCTGCACAAGTCTTCTTACAGAAGGCATTTTCAGCGCGTTGAACATGATGGATGCGTGAGAGTAAGTGAATCCTTCGTACGCCCTTCTCAGGTCCGCATGGGCATCAATTTGAAGGATTCCAAAACTATCGTAGCGTTCGTTAAGCGCATGGATGAAACCAAGCGGAGTGCTATGATCACCTCCAATCAGCCCAACCAACTTGTTCTGGTCTAACAGTTTCTTTATTGAAGTTTTTACGTAGATCAAAAGACTCTCGCATGCTTCATTTATGCGAGCAACGGCAAATTTGTCTCCTTCCGCTTCACCACGTTCAATCTTGTCAATGTGCGATAAGGCCATCTCTCTCAAATGCGAGCTTTCATCAGCAATTTTTGAAGGAATTGGCTGCATGGCAATGCCCAGTTGCCAGGCGTTTGGAATGTCTTTCACAAAAAGATCGACTTGTGATGACGCGGCTAACATCGCCTGCGGACCCGCTGCCGTCCCGCTTTTGTATGAAACGGTAACGTCCCACGGAATGGGTACGATAATAACCTCTGCTGTGGATTGGTCAAATGGCAAACCAAATAATTGACCAACTTTCCCAGGCCCGTTGGGATCAAAACTATTAATCAATTCCTCTTTCGTTGGCATGGGTTACTCCATCATGGAGGGATATATATAATTGTCAAGTGTGCCTGTTCCTTCACTGACTTCTCGCCAACTGGTAACATCAAAGCGAAGTGTTGCCAAACCGCAAGTTGCCATGCTTCCAACTTCTGACTTTGAAAGATATTCGGCAAAGTAGGAGAGATAGGGGTTGTGTCCTATCATCAGAATTTGTTTGTACTCATCATCCAATTGATTTGTGATCGAAAGAAGTGTTCTAACGGAAGCCTCGTATAGATCTTCTGCGACCTTTACTTCATTGTGTAGATTAAGAATTCCGTGTATCTGCGCTGCGGTGTCTTGCGCGCGTTTTGCCACACTTGCCACCACTAAATCGATGTTAAAATCATTTTTTTTTAAGTAATGTCCGATGGTGGCGGCTTCTTTCATTCCACGCGTTGTCAAATCACGATCACGATCGTGTTGACTGTGCTGTCTCTCAGCGGATTGCGCATGTCGAAGCAGATGTAATACGCGTGTCATAAAACAAATTTAATTGTTCGATTGTTGTCACTCTAAAAACCAGTCAAAAATCTCGTTCAATTTGATTTTTTAAAAAAATGCAGATATTTGAAAATCTGGATTAGTGAAAACGCATGTCAAAAAACCTTGTAATTGTTGAGTCTCCGGCCAAAGCTAAAACCATCGAAGGCTATCTGGGAAAAGATTTTAAAGTAGCGTCAAGCATGGGACACGTGCGTGATTTGCGAAAAGGAAATCAAGCGATAGACATTGAAAATGGTTACACGCCTACCTATGAAATTAGTCCCGATAAAAAGGAAGTAATTAAGCAACTGAAGAAGTTGGCCAAGGAGGCAGAGATGGTGTACCTGGCAAGTGATGATGATCGTGAGGGTGAAGCCATTTCATGGCACCTGAAAGAGGTACTCGATCTAAATGACAAGAACACAAGAAGAATTGTATTTACAGAAATCACGAAGAATGCGATAAACAATGCATTGCAAAGTCCGCGAGGAATTGATATTGATCTGGTGAATGCACAGCAAGCAAGACGTGTGTTGGACAGATTGGTAGGCTTTGAGTTGTCACCGATCCTATGGAAGAAAATTAAAACGGGACTTTCAGCGGGACGCGTTCAATCAGTGGCGGTACGCCTGGTTGTAGAGAGAGAACGTGAGATTGAAAAATTTGAAGCTAAATCTACTTTCAAAGTTTCAGCTGTCTTCGACCTTGGTAAAGGGAAACAATTGACCGCTGATCTCGCAGAGAAGCTGCCATCGGAGAAAGAAGCGATGGAGTTTGTTGAGTCTTGCAAGGGGGCAAAGTTTACTATCAACGATTTGCAAAAAAAGCCAGCAAAGAAATCGCCAGCTCCACCTTTTACTACCTCGACACTACAACAAGAGGCGGGGAGAAAACTTAGTTTTTCTGTATCGCAAACCATGGTGGTAGCACAGAAGCTCTATGAGGCAGGGAAGATTTCTTATATGAGAACAGACTCACTCAATCTTTCTGAGGAGGCAATACAAGGGGCGACACAACAGGTTACCTCTGCATTTGGAAAAGAGTTTGTAAACGTCCGCCACTTTAAGACAAAGTCTTCCGGGGCACAGGAAGCTCACGAAGCGATACGTCCAACTGATTTCTCTGTGATGGATCCGAAGATGGACAGGAATGCCAAGCGACTGTATGAACTCATTTGGAAAAGGGCGATTGCTTCACAAATGGCAGATGCGGAGTTGGAGCGAACCACAGCAACGATTGGTATCTCTACCAATCCAAGAACGCTGACCGCTACAGGTGAGGTGATCAAGTTCGAGGGATTTCTGAAAGTATATATGGAATCCAAAGACGATGATGAGGAGGAGGGAGAAGAGGAGAGCAGCAAAATGCTTCCTCCTTTAACGGTTGGACAAGATCTGAAACTTGACGAGATGAAAGCAACAGAGACGTTTTCTCGTCATCCACCGAGATATACCGAAGCTAGCCTCGTTAAAAAATTGGAGGAACTGGGAATTGGCCGTCCTTCTACCTACGCACCTACCATTTCGACTATACAAAAGAGAGGTTATGTGGTTAAGGAAGCCCGTGAAGGTACTGAGCGTAACTATACCGTGATTGTCCTGGCCAAGGATAAAGTTGAAAGCAAGGTAGCACAGGAAATTACCGGAGCAGAGAAGAATAAGTTGTTTCCCACGAATACTGCTATGATCGTGAATGACTTTTTAGTGGAGCACTTTCCTGACATCACTAATTATTCGTTTACTGCCGAAATTGAAGAAGACTTTGATGAGATAGCCAGCGGTAAACTCGAATGGCAGCAAATGATCGATCAGTTTTACAAGCCATTTCATAAGACGGTTTCGAAAACGGAAAAAGTGGAACGCTCATCCGTCTCCAACAAGTCAAAAGAACTTGGTGTTGATCCTAAAACTGGGTTGAATGTATATGCAAAGTTAGGGCGATATGGGGCGTATGTTCAGTTGGGTGAAAATCCGGAGGATGGAAAAGAAGGGAAACCAAAATTTGCCAGCCTGAGGCCGGGTCAGTTTATAGAAAACCTTACTCTTGAAGATGCACTTGTGCTATTCAAGCTGCCACGAGAGCTGGGCGATTTTGAGGAATCAAAAGTAGTGGCCAACATCGGGAGATTTGGTCCGTATGTTTTGCACAACAAGAAATTCGTATCCATCCCTAAAGAGGAAGATCCTTATACCATCACTTTTGATCGGGCGGTTGAATTGATAAAGGCAAAGCGTATTGCTGACGCTAACAAGACAATTAAGTTGTTCGATGAGAATCCAGATATACAGGTGCTCAACGGAAGGTTCGGTCCTTACATCAAAGCAGGCAAGAAAAATGTAAAAATCCCCAAAGACAAGGATCCCAAAGAACTTACACTTGAGGAGTGTCTTACGCTGGCGGAAAACGCCCCTGAGCGAAGAGGAAGGTTTGCCCGCAAGAAAAAGGAATAATCGATTTTATATTCGGTCTGAATACTGAAGACTTGTTTTATTAAATTGAGGTCAAACCCTCGATCATGAAACAATTGTGCTTCATTTTGGTATTGGCTTTTGCGAGTGTACATGCGCAAACGCTCGAACAGTTTCTCAGTCATCCCATCAGTTCAAATCTTGCCATCTCTAGTGATGGAAGCCAACTTGCCTGGGTGATTAACGATCACGGCAGGAGGAACATTTATCTCAATAAAGGGGGCACAACTTCCAAGATAACAAACTACACCGATGATGATGGCCAGGAGATAGGTTCGTTATTGTTTTCCAGTGATGGCAATACACTGATATATGTGTATGGTGGTGCTGCCAACCGCAATGGCCAAAATCCAAATCCAGCGAGCATGTCGGATGGAGCTGAGCAGGCAATTTGGTGTGTCCCTTTACCGAATGGAGAACCCTACAGATTAGCAGCGGGGAGTCAACCACGGTTGGTTCCAGGGAGCAACAGGATCATTTACCAGAAATCGGGACAGATCCACATCATCAACATCGAGAAGAGCTCATTTGGTGAAGGCTTGTTCGTTGCCCGTGGAAGCAACACTGCTTTCGGGTTTTCGTCCGATGGTAAGCAGTTGCTATTTGTGAGCGACCGCGGTGATCATTCATTCGTTGGAGTTTACCAAATGGAAGAAAAAAAGATTCGCTGGATTGCGCCAAACATTGGTAATGATATGCTGCCCGTTTGGTCTCCAGCAGGAAATCAGATTGCATTCATTCGCCAGCCTGGAAATCGTGCCGGAGAGTTATCGAATTTGACTGGAGGCGTTAGATTCTCGGTGATGGTAGCCGATGCTAAGACAGGTAAAGCAGAAGCCATTTGGAGTTCACCCTCAGATGATGGAGGTTTTGCCCAGTACTATCCCAACCCGCCATTGGCCTGGTCAAAATCCAATCGCATTTTGTTTTTCTCCGAACATGAGGGGTGGAACCATGTGTATTCGATCAAACCAGACGGTTCCGATCTGAAAGACATAACACCAGGAGATGGAATTGTTGAAAGTTATTGCTTTAATGATGATCAGTCGTCCATATACTTTGATGGCAATCGAACCGATATTGACAGACGACATATATGGAGTTCTTCGGTAACAGACGGAAAACCTCAGTCAGTCACTTCTGGTGAAGGCATAGAAATGTATCCTCAATTCACAGGGGGGAGATTGTATTGTTTTCGATCGACTTTTGACACATCGATGACCTTGGTCCAATATGATTTGAAGAAAAAGGCATTTAACCCATTAGCTAATCAGGACCATCCGTCATTTTCAGCAAAAGGTTTTGTTAAGCCAGAGCAGGTGATTTTAAAAGCTGCAGACGGCACAAGGGTGCACGGCCAATTATTCATCAATCCTGCTATCAAAGGTAAAAGGCCGGGAATCGTGTTTATGCATGGTGGACCGATTCGTCAGATGTTGCTGGGATTTCATTATAGTGACTATTACATCAATGCCTATGCTTTCAATCAATACCTGGCTAGCCAAGGCTATGCCGTGTTGTCCGTAAACTATCGCGATGGTATTGGCTATGGTCGCGACTTCAGGCGAGCGAAGAACCAAGGGCCAAGAGGTGCCAGTGAGTATCAGGATGTAGTGGCGGCCGGAAAATATTTGCAGCAATTGCAGGAGGTCGATGCCAATAAGATCGCACTTTGGGGCGGTTCCTATGGCGGTTATCTTACGGCCATGGGGTTGGCCCGAGATCCGGAACTCTTTAAGGCAGGTGTAGATCTTCATGGCGTGCACGATTGGGCATTCCGCGCAAGGGAGTTTTCTCCCGGTGGCTCCTGGGGAATTGGTGCGGATGACATGGACCTTGCCTTCAAGTCTTCTCCAGTTAGCGATCTATCAAAATGGACTGGGCCTGTTTTGCTGATTCACGGAGATGACGACAGGAACGTATTGTTTCAACAAACCATCGATCTGGCTGAGCGACTTCGCGATAGGGGAATTACTGCCGAGATTTTGGTTTTGCCGGATGAAGTTCATGGATTCCTTCGCTACCAAAGTTGGTATGATGCGTATGAGGCTTCTAAAGATTTCCTTGATCGTCAATTAAAAAAATAGTGAAACATCTTGTAGTGCTCACGGGCGCGGGGGTGAGTGCAGAAAGTGGTATTCCTACTTTTCGCGATGCCGGAGGGTTGTGGGAAGGGCATGATGTAATGGATGTGGCCACACCCGAAGGATGGGCAAGGAATCCTATACTGGTTCTGGATTTTTACAATCAACGAAGAAAAAAGGCGCTTGAAGTACAGCCAAACAAAGGTCATCAGATCATAGCCGAGTTGGAAAACCATTTCAAGGTCACTGTAATCACGCAAAACGTTGACAACCTGCATGAGCGAGCAGGTTCAACACATGTTGTCCATCTTCATGGTACTCTGTTTGAATCAAGAAGTTCAGTGGATGAAACTTTGGTCTATCCTATCAACGGCTGGGAGATTAAGCTAGGGGAGCGATGTGCTCTGGGTTCACAACTTAGGCCCAACATTGTTTGGTTTGGAGAACCGGTGTATAAGATGGAAGAGGCAATCGACTACGCTTCACAGGCTGACATATTTTTAGTTGTTGGCACTTCAATGCAAGTATACCCCGCTGCGAGTTTGATTCAATACACCCAACCCACTTCGAGAAAGATTGTGGTTGATCCGAAGAGACCTGAATTTCTTCTCAGCGAAGTTGAATTTATTGAAGCGGGAGCAGGACTGGGAATGGAGAAAGTCAAGGCGTTGCTCTTAAGCTAGTCGGCTTCGAATGGCACGCCCGTCATTTTGGAAATGGCCCTAAGATCGTCAACTACTTTATCGGAAAGTGGAATTCCGTTTGTGCTTCTGATTTTTTCTTGTTCACGTTCCGGATCGCCTGGTATCACTACTCGTTTTCCTTTGACGGGCCGCGTATTACGCATCACACTTACCCATTCATCGATCCGCTCTTTAAATTCATTCACTTCCATAAACCCATCTATCTCCATCGCACCAAAGAAGTGCCCGATACCTTTGCCAACGCTTCGCTCCGGAATCTCCTGTCGAAGTGCAAAGGGTGGAGCGAAGGGCCCCCAATTTGCGCCACTGAGCACCGCTGTCAGAATATCCACCATAGACGCCAGTGCATAGCCTTTGTGTCCACCTGCTTCACGAGTTGAGCCGAGCGGCAGTAGCGCTCCTCCATCAATCATATCTTTTGGCTGTGTCGTGGTGATTCCATCTTTGTTGATGATCCAGCCTTCGGGAATGTCTGACTCCGATCGCATCGCAATTTCAATTTTACCAAATGCGGCAGCGCTCGTGGCCAGGTCAATGACAACTGGAGGTTCCTTTAAGCCAGGAAATGCAATGGCGATAGGGTTGGTACCCAACATCCTTTCTGCCCCCCACAATGGAGCAACGAGTTTCGTGGAGTTGGTCATCGCCCAACCAATCATATCATGTTTTAGCGCTTCGAGGACGTAGTACCCAGCTATGCCAAAGTGGTTGGTGTTACTCACTGACACCCAACCCGAACCAAAAGCTTTAGCTTTTTCTATGGCAATAAGATTTGCATAGTGACCAACGACTAAACCAAGACCATTATCTCCATCAACGGTGCAAACACTTTTTTTCTCTCTGACGATTCCTATTTTTGGATTCGGGTTTATTCGGCCTTCCGATAATAGCCCCGCATAGCTGTGAAGGCGAGCTACACCATGGGAGTCAATTCCCCGAATATCTGAAAGAGCCAATATGCCCGCGGCAATTTGGGCATGATCCTTTGGTACGTTAAAATGAACGAATACCTGTTCTGTAAATTCCTTGAGGTATGAAGGAGAAAACGTTTTCAAATGCTATCGTGATGCTTCGGCTTTTAAAAACTTGAAAAATTTTGTGGTATTGAAATTTGTGGTACCCACTTCCTTGGTCAGGATCTTGCCTTCTTTAGACACTACGTATGTAGTGGGTATGTTTGGCACATTGAGTTGTGTCGTCAGGTACCCTGAAGGCATATAGCCATCAAATGTGAAGCCCTTGTCCTTTAAGTATTTGATCACTTTGCCTTTGTCAGCGTCTTTGTCCAAGGAAAGAATTACGAACTTGATATTTTCATCATCCTTAACTTTTTCATAGAGTTTTTGGATAGTCGGCATCTCTGCTCTGCACGGGCCGCACCAGGTTGCCCATAGATTTAGGAAAACTACTTTGTTTTTGAACTCGCTAAAGTCAATTCTGTTTCCCCCGAGGTCCTTTATCTTAAAGTCATAATTGAAATCTCCTAGGTCTTTCGCTTCCTCTACAGATGCATCCGCTAATCCGGTTTTTAGCATGGCAGACTGGGCCAGAAATGAATGTCCACTTAAAAGTCCCGTAATTTGAAGTATAATGACCACAACAACCGCTGAAACCCAGGGCTTTAGTAGCTGAAAAGATTTCTTAATCCAATTCATCATTTGGTCCGGTTATTGAAAAGTACTTCTCCCTAATGGCATTATTTGCTTAATTTGGTACAATTTACGGTTTAAAATGGTTCGAACCTTACTTGTAGTCTTTGCCCTTATTAGTCTGGCTGGTCCGGCTGCCGCACAAAAGGTGAAGTACAAAGACCTCTTCATATTGTTAAATGCGAAACAATACGAACAGGCAGAACCGTTCCTGAGAAAGTACCTGGCTGAGAATGATGACAACCCCAATGCCTACCTTTTTATGGGGATAATCTTTCAAGACAAGGCTGCCAAGAATGATGTGCTTAAACACACCAAAATCATGATCGGCAACCTGGATTCCGCGGTGCTGTATTATGACAAAGCCTATAAACAGATTGATGAGAAGGAGGTAAAAAGAAATGATGAGTATTATCAGGCTTATAATAGGCGAGACCTGCGAACCGGCAAATTTGGTGTGAAGCTTTCCGATGTTCAGTTTGACCTGGAAAAAAGAATGCAGGCCTTAAAGGAACGGAAAGAGCTTGTTCAGCAACTGAAAAAACATTTTGATGATGCACAAGCTTACTATACTAAGACCCAATTTCTTTACAAGGACATACAACTGAAATACAAGCAGCTAAAAACACTCTATTTAAGATCGAATGATACAACTGTTGTCGATCTGAAAAGAATAGCCAACACGTTTGACTCTACGTTGACAGCTTTCAATAATTACAAAGAGACATCTTCCAAGATTGGAAAGACAGGCTACAATCAAGGGATCACCTATAAGGACATAACTGATCTGTCAGAAGATGGTGTGGGCCCAATAGATTTCATGAGTGACAAGGTGGAGATGTGGAACTACAAGAAATGGACCAGCAGCACTATTGAAGGAATTGAGAAGGAGGTAAGACCGATGAGAGACCATCTTGTCACCTACGACATTGAAATCAACAAACTTAGAGAGAAGCTGAAGAAGGACTCTGTAAGCGTAAAAAATGATTTAACGAAGTTAGTGGACAAAATGCTCTATGCTCAGCTGCAGAAGTATGATGCGAACCCACTTCCAATGGGCGTCTTTGCGATGAAGATAGCGGAGCTTGAATACCTGTCAGAACTCGTGGAGCACAGGAATTACAGAGATTCGGCCAACGTTAAGCTTCACCTTCAGTTCACTACTGCCGAGATAAAAGAAGTAACAAAACTCGACAGTATTGCCGGGAAATTGGAAGCAAGAAACCTTGATGAGGAAGTCAAGGACTATTCACACTTTGTAAATAGTGCATACGGTACCTCAACTGTGTTGAAGAGTTTGATAAAGACAACCAAAGACTTTGCTGAACGAGAGGTGATGAGGAAACAAAGTGAACTTCAACAACTGGAGGAGGCACTCAAGTGGATCGTCTCTGAGACAGATTCAGTTCCTCTGTTTATGGGTGTAAGTGACACCAGCAAGTTTAGACCAATGATACTTGTTGAAGACAAATACACCGCTGGATTTCACTTTGTTGACACTACTGCAACCGGATATTTTCGAAATATTACCCCTTCGAGGAAAGCCGACATTGCCCTAGAGTTTCCGGTAGACCAAAAGAATTTCACCCTTCGTAGATTGCCCGTGATCAAAGCATTGTCTGCATCTGATGAAAATGGGCAGGTTTTTTACACTTTGTTTTATTCTCAGGAAAAAGTTAATGACAAATTTCCTGTCACCATCACGAAAATTTATAAAACAGACGGACTAGCATGGAGTAACAACTTTGAGTTTGAAATGCTTCCTGTAGAGGTTTCCTTCCAATTGGAATCAGGCGAGGTTGCGGTCAAAACGTCTAACCCTGCGGGAGAAAGCAAAATGGTGTTTGTTGACCGCAATGGAAAACGGAAGGCCGCTAATTGAATTAGTGAAAGAAGAGGTAGGCTACGAAAATCCCCGTTATCACACCCACTAAATCTGCAATCAGTCCTACCGTAAGCGCGTAACGTGTCTTTCTGATATTTACTGAGCCAAAATACACCGCGAGGATGTAGAAGGTAGTTTCGGTGCATCCTCTGAGTATACTTGCTAATCGCCCAACAAATGAGTCAGGTCCATACGTTTTTATTGTTTCAACCATCATTCCTTTCGCTGCTCCACCACTGAGTGGCTTTAGAAATGCCACCGGCAATGCATCCACAAAATCTGTATTCATGCCGGCAACTGCCACCATCCATCCAATGCCTCCGGTAAAATAGTCGAGGGTGCCTGACGCTCTGAATACACCAATCGATACCAGTATTGCAATGAGGTAGGGGATGATTTTTATTGATGTCTCGAACCCTTCCTTAGCGCCTTCCACGAACGTCTCAAAAAGAGGAACCTTTTTTATCAAACCAAGAATCAGGAATGATATGATTACGGTGATGATGATAAAACTGCTAATGAGATTGGACTGTACCGTTAGCTGGTCCTGATTGAGTGTCGTGAAATAATATACACTACCTCCGATGATTAACGAGAAACCCATCAGGTAAGAAAGTACAACCGAGTTGAGCAAATTGATCTTTTGATACAGACTTACTACGATAAGGGCGGCCAGTGATGAAATTGAAGTTGCTATCAGCGTAGGGATAAAGATGTCTGTGGGGTTGGCAGCTCCGAGTATTGACCGATCGAGGATGATCGCAAGCGGAATGATAGTGAATCCCGAGGTGTTAAGTGCCAGGAACATAATCTGTGCATTTGATGCAGTCTCTTTGTCCGTATTGAGTTCTTGCATCTCCTTCATTGCCTTTAGGCCGAGAGGGGTGGCGGCATTGTCGAGTCCAAGCATATTCGCACTGAAATTCATAATGATTGAACCAGTTGCCGGATGGTTGGTGGGAATTCCGGGAAATAGTTTCGAGAAGAAGGGACCCACCCATCGTGACAGTATGGCTACGATTCCACTGCGTTCACCTATTTTCATAATCCCCAACCAAAGCGACATAACTCCAGTGAGGTAGAGACTGATTTCAAATCCCGTTTTTGCCATATCAAACGTTGAATTCAGCATCTGAGGAAAAACCTCCATATCCTGAAAAAAGAATAGTTTGACAACCGCTACCGCGAAGGCAAGGAGAAAAAAAGATACCCAGATGTAATTCAGAATCATTCAGCAGGCTTTATTGGCCAACTTATGAAAAGTTACCAATAAGTCGTATGGGGTATTTATGACAATCATCGATGTCACGCATGTACCATTTATTGGCAAAATGTTAATTTATTGCTACTTTCCCAGTTGGTTTTAATCAAAAACGCTACTGAATGAGGCTTCTTGGCGTAATTTTTTTATGTGCCCTGAGCTTTTCCGTTGCCCTTTCACAACCTGCAAACGATAATCTCGCGGGGGCAATTACGTTGACACACGGCATTAACAATTGCTCGGCAGATGCCGCGTATACTACATTAAATGCAACGGCTGATTTAAATGCTGGTAGCTGTTGGGAAAACGGACCTAACTATAATGTGTGGTTTTCCTTTGTGGCCACTACAGAGGAGGTTACGCTTGATCTTAAAGTAGGTGGTGCCGAGGGAACTTTGCAACATCCCAACATGGCATTGTGGCAATCTGACGGGACCACCCAAATACAATGTGTGAGGAGGGTCAATGCCACAACTGATGTTCAAATAAGTACGGCCAGCCTTTCAATTGGGGATACCTATTACGTGTCAGTGGATAATTATGTTGGAACGGGATACAGGGGTACTTTCACGCTTTGCATAGATAATAGTGTAACCTACGATGACTACAACGGTGCAATAGTAATCGCCCATACAGCGAACAATTGTTCAGCCGATGCTGCTTATTCTACAATAAATGCAACGCCAGACTTGAATGCAGGTAGTTGTTGGGAGAATGGACCCAATTATAATCGTTGGTTTACTTTTCAGGCAACTACGTCAAATGTTACTCTGGACCTGAAAGTTGGCGGATCGGAGGGTACGATGCAGCACCCCAATATGGCACTTTGGGAAGCTGACGGCACGACTGAGATCAAATGTGTTCGAAGAGTAAATGCTACAACTGACGTGCAGATATCCACCTCAGGTCTGACGGTAGGAAATTGGTATTACGTATCTGTCGATAATTATGTTG
>DAORAG010000008.1:18875-24560 GCA_035344095.1 Cyclobacteriaceae bacterium
ATAATTATGTTGGCCTTGGCTATCGGGGTACTTTCACTTTATGTATCGACAATTCTGTGACTTACGATGACTATAACGGTGCAATCACAATTGCTCATACGGTTAATAATTGCTCTGCAAATGCGGCCTATTCGACTATCAACGCAACTCCCGACTTGAATGCCGGTAGCTGTTGGGAAAACGGACCAAACTACAATCGATGGTTCAAGTTTGTAGCCACCACGCAGTATGTAACGCTTGACCTGAAGGTTGGTGGGGCAGAAGGAACCATGCAACACCCAAATATGGCACTTTGGGAAGCGGATGGCAGCACTGAAATCAAATGCGTGAGACGAGTTAATGCCACCACTGACGTTCAGATTTCCTCGTCCAGTCTAACCATTGGAAACACATATTATGTCTCTGTCGACAATTATGTTGGTCTCGGATATCGTGGAACATTTACACTATGTATTGATAATTCGGTGACCTATGACGAGGTAGACGGAGCGATACTATTGACCGACATACACAATTGGTGTTCATCTAATGCTGCGTTCTCCACCGTGAATGCCACTCCGGACAAAAACAAAGGTAGTTGCTGGGAAAACGGCCCCAACTACAATCGCTGGTTCAAGTTTGTCGCCACTACAAACTTTATTACCCTTGATCTGAAGGTTGGAGGAGCCGAGGGTAACATGCAACATCCTAATATGGCCTTGTGGCAGGCAGATGCTATCACGCAGGTCGCGTGCGTCAGACGGATAGACGCCACTACTGACGTTCAGATTTCTGCCAACAATCTGGTTATTGGAAACACCTACTACATTTCTGTTGATAACTATGTTGGCCTGGGTTATCGGGGAACCTTCACCCTCTGTGCGAATGATGAACTCACCTATGATTTTTACGAAGGTGCACTTGAACTCACAGATTTGAATAACTGGTGTTCAGGAAACGCAGCCTTCTCAACAATAAATGCCACGCCTGATAAGAACCAAGGAAGCTGTTGGGAAAATGGACCCAACTACAACGTTTGGTTCAAGTTCACCGCGATTTCTCAAAATGTGATTATTGACATGAAGGTAGGTGGAGCTGAGGGAAGCCTACAGCATCCGAATATGGCTTTGTGGGCCAGCGATGGAATTACACAGCTTGCGTGTGTAAGGAGAGTGAATGCAACTACTGATGTAAGTATTGCTTATGGCGCGCTTGTCGTTGGTCAAACTTATTATATCTCCTGCGACAACTATGTGGGGCTCGGTTATCGGGGCACGTTCACACTTTGTATTGACAATGTGGACGAGATTTTTTATTCTCGGTCAGATGGGGTTTGGAGTGATCCAAACAACTGGTCTACAATCAGTTACGGTGGTTCCGCAGCAGCTGACTATCCAAAGATTGGCGATGTGGCAAACATTCAAGGGAATTCCATCACGGTGTCGTCCGGGGCGGTAGCTGCTGAGGTAAACCTGAGTGTAGCCAGTGCCAACACTGAGCTGATCGTGAGCAACGCATCCCTTAATATCGCAGGTAAACTAACGATGGTGAATCCAGGCAATAACTTTACAGGAAACATTACCGTGCAAAATAATGGACTCATTCTAGTCAACAATGACCTAATCTTATCGAGAGCAGGTGGAAATCAAACTTTCGCTACGACAATCGCAACAGGGTCGATTGTTGTAAACAGGGACTTTAACTTTACCAGCACTGGCGGAACTGCTTTTGACAATACCTTTATCATCAACAACTCAGGTCAGTTGACTGTCAATCGTGACATCAATTTTTCATCCACCGGTGGTAGACTCATTCAACTGCAGGGTAATAATACAAGTATTATTACTGTAGCACGCGATATTAGCTTTACAGCAACAGCAGCAGGGCAGGAGGAGATTCAATTGAATAACACGGCCAGACTTCGAATTGGTAGAAATTTCGTCAGAGGAGCTACGCCATATGGCGCACTTGTTTGCAATGGCAGTTCAGTTGTTGAGTTATTTACAAACACTTATTTGCAAACATTGGCTGGAAGTGCTGGATCGGGCGGAGATTCGTTCGCGTATAACAACCTTACCATCAACAACACGCGAATCACGACACCGCAGGTTACGCTGGGAGGCGCGGTAACTGTGAACGGAAATTTGACTTTGACTTCTGGCGTAATTGGCACAACATCATCCAATATTCTTAACCTAAAGAACACAACAAGCACAACGATTGGTAGCGTTTCGAGCTACATAGACGGGCCTATGACTTATGAAGTGGCGTCAAGTACGCCCAACACGATTAGAAATTTCCCCTTAGGTGACAATGGAAGTTATAGGCCAGCGATTCTCTCTGTTTCTCATGCAGACGCTTCCACAGTTGTTTATACTGCTGAACACTTTACTCAATCAGCTGGTGATCTGGGGTACACGCTTCCAGGTACAATCGAGAGGGTATCGGGCGTGCGCTACTGGAATATTTCGAGGTCAGGAGCGGCAACACCCTTTACGGCCCGCGTAACATTATATTATGGGATTGGCTCAAGTGATGGCGTTACTGATCCGACCAATCTGCGTGTGGTAAAAACAAATGGTGCAGGAACAGCTTGGTTTGATGTGGGGGGAACAGGATCAGGCGCTGGTACGGGAACCATTACCTCAAACTCATTTTCCACATTCAGCACGATTACATTGGGTAATGCCGTGGGGGGGACAAACCCTTTGCCGGTCGCATTAAAATATTTCAGGGCCAGCCGCGCCACAGAAGGAATCGTTCTGGATTGGGCAACAGCATCGGAATTAAACAATGATTATTTTACCATTCAGCGTTCCATCGATGGATTTGAATTTGCCGATTTGGTTAGCGTTAAGGGAGCAGGAACCAAATCAGGTGAGTCGATCTACCAACATGTTGATCATGTGCCGTTGTTGGGTACCTCTTATTATCGGCTGAGGCAAACAGACTTCGATGGAATCAGATCGTATTCTGAAATAGTAAAAGTTCAGCCCGATCTGTCACGTTCTCAATTGATCTTGACTCCCAATCCTATTGAGAATGGAGTGAATCCTCGATTGCTTCTCAGTGGGCTATCACCGAATGAACCTGTGAGAATTTTGGTTAGCGACTTGTTAAGCCGATCGATAAGCAAGTTCGACTTGATCACTGATGAGCAGGGAAGAATCAGTACTGAACTAGAGTTGCGTGATCTCCCCTCTGGCGTCTACCTTCTAATTATTCAAAACCAAACAGGCAGACTTAACCAACGATTAGTTGTTCGTTAGGCTACCGGATAATCATCTCATTATTCGTGTAATCTAGATCAGGTAAATATCGCTTCGGATCAAGCGTTACTTTCACGATGTCGCTCTTTTGCTGATCAACCGTAAATGAGTACGTAGGCTCCACCCAATTCCACGTTTTTTCAATTGTCCAGTTCAGCGAGTCCCCTTTGAAATTTTTTTGGCCAAGCAATTCATTCATCGGCAGATAGACACCCCTTTTAGTGCCGTCTTTTAGCTCTAGTACGAGCTCTATTGGCATCGCCATATCACCTATTCGTTTCAATTCGATCTGAGTTTGATCGCCTTTGCTCTCAATTTTTTCAATGCCATAATCAATATGTTTAGTTGAGAGAATCCAGTCCCGATAGAACCAGTGCAATTGCAACCCTGATTCCTTCTCAAACACCCTAAGGAAGTCGTTGGGTTCGGGATGCTTAAATTTCCAAGTATTAAAATACTTTCTCATGGCCGGGTAAAACACATTATCACCAACGAGGTACTTGAGTTGATTCAGGAACATTGCACCCATGCTATACGCAGAAATACCGTAAGCAGTATTGGTGTTATAATGATCGGAGTGCTGTCCTAAAGGTTCCTGCAGACCTTTCTTAACCAGCAGGAAGTAAGCTTGATAGGCACTTTGTTGTGGGTCAGGCTCATTGAACAAAATGCCCACCGACTCATTGCTGGCAAAGTCTGTGAAACCTTCGTCCATCCAAGGGTATAGCGCCTCGTTATTGCCCAAAACTCCCTGAAACCAAGCGTGCGCTGCCTCATGTGCCATCACACCCACCAAACTACCAAGGCTGCGCTCTCCCGTTATCAGCGTACACATAGGATACTCCATCCCTCCATCACCGCCTTGAATGATAGAATAGGTTTCATAGGGATATTTGCCATATCGGTCATTCATGAACTGAAAGTGCTTCACGCCATAGTCCATGAGCTTTGTCCAGTTATCGGTCGTCTTTTCTCCTGGTTGAAAGAAGAAATGTAACAGTGGTCCATTGGGCACCTGTACTTTAGTATGTCTGTAATCGGGGTCTGCAGTCCACGCAAAATCGTGTACATTCTTCGCTACGAAATGCCAGGTGAGATCGGTTTTACTTTTCTTAACCGAAACTCCTTTGTCTTCATATCCATGACCGATTTCGTTGGCATTCTGTAAGATGCCGGATCCAGCTACCGTAAAATCCGGATTGATTGTGATCTTTACGTCAAAGTCTCCCCAAACTCCGTGAAATTCCCGAGCGATGTATGGATAGGCATGCCATCCTTTGAAGTCGTACTCAGCGATTTTGGGATACCATTGTGTCATTGAGTAGGCGATGCCTTCCTTGTTGTCACGACCTGATCTTCGTATTTGAATGGGTACCTGCGACTCAAATTTCATCACAAGCGTGGTTTTTGAGTGAGGATAAATCGGTCTTGGCAAGTTTACCTCCAGTAGAGTACCTGTGACCCTAAATTTTGTTTCGGTGCCATCCTGGTTAAGCGAAATGATTCGATGGTATCCGATTTCAGAATTTGAGAGTTTAGAAATGCGGTCCATTACGCGCGGGTCGGGGTCAGGTAAGTTTCTCGAACGAACGTCCATCATACTTCCCGGTTGAAATGCATTGAAGTACAGGTGGTAATAAACCTTAGTAAGCGTATCGTTGGAGTTATTGTGATAGATCAACTGTTGGTCGCCAGCTATCCTGTGGGTCTTGGTATCCAGTTGAATATTCATGGCGTACTCCACCCGCTGTTGCCAACGATAGTCTTGTGCAAATACTATTGAGTTAATAACCAGAATTGTGAGTAGGGTAAAACGAATTTTCATAGGAGTGAATAAGACTGAAAAGTATTAAAACGCGCCAATACCGGCAAACCGTTTGTAAGAATGAAGCTCGTTGTTTTATTTTTTGAGCCTTAGGTATTTCGTAATGCTGGCTGAAATAAAGCCGCTGTTGGAAAGAAATGTTTCTTCCCTCGGAAGTGCTTTGGGGATGTTGAACGTGTAGGAGAGAAGGAAGTTCCAATTCTTGACTGAAACACTAAGTGGGGCTGAAAAGGAGTAGTTCATTACCCCAAAACCCCGGGCCTCGACTTCATAGGTGGTTGGGAGCCCAAACCTTTCTCTGATGGCAGCCTGGATGGGCGGGTACTCCTCAATTATATAATAATTTTCACGTCCCAGCAGAACGTTAAATGAAGGGTAGAAAAGAATTCGATCCAGCTTTCTCCAGTTTCTTTTTTCAAGATTCAACATGACTCCAGGCAGTATGCGGTGTCCTGTTTTTTCCCCAAAGAGTAGCGTGTAGTCCAGGCGGAATGTGAATGGTTTTACATCAAAAAAATTGGAGACGCCTACGCTATTTTTATAGCTGATCACCACGCTATCTCCAAGATTTGAGTAGAGGTATCTGCTGTATTCGCCAAGGAATGACCACCA
>DAORAG010000009.1:0-18204 GCA_035344095.1 Cyclobacteriaceae bacterium
CGATCATGCCCGGAAGAAGCGTGGTGCCTGCCAGATCAATGGTAGAGGCACCTCTTGGCTTCGTGATTTTAGAAACAGGCCCTACATCCGTGATTTTATTTCCATTCACCACAACCACCCAGTTGTCATGCATTTCATTACCGTCAAACACCCTGTCGGGTTGTAGGAAATAGGTTTGTGCTTGCGAGATGACGCACAAAACAGACAGAAGAAGTGTGGGCAGTGACTGGAAAAATTTCATCACAACAGGATCAAATAAAATTATAACGCAGCCAGCGCAGCATCATAATTGGGCTCTTGTCCTACTGCAGGAACTACTTCAGTGTGTTTAACTTTCCCTTGCTCATCAACCACCACGATGGAGCGTGCAAAAAATCCATTCATGCCACCGTCAACCATCTCCATGCCGTAGGATTTGGAGAACCCTTTGTTTTTGAAATCTGAAAGTGTAACGACTTTATCAATTCCCTCGGCACCACAAAAACGCTTGAACGCAAAAGGCAGATCCTTAGAGATACAGAGAACAACAGTATTATCAAGGCCAGATGCGCGTTTATTGAACTCACGCACCGATGTTGCGCACACGCCCGTGTCAATACTTGGAAAAATATTTAGAACTACTTTTTTTCCTTTGAATGATGAGAGATTTACTTCCTTCAGATCGTTACCTACCATCGTGAAATCCGGTGCTGAAGATCCAACAGCAGGAAGATCGCCCATTGTGTTTACAGTATTTTCACCGAGTTTAGTTTGTGCCATAATAGTTATCGTTTGGATTTATTAGTGATGAACAATCAATTTTTGTTTTGGTTATCGGATTCTATCCGAATCACGAACTAACTTCTCATCCTTTCTGATGAAACGGTTGGCAATCATGTTGCTGATCATGGCAGCAACGGGTAAGAATAATGCAAATCCATATTCTCCTGCCTGCTGATTCGCCTTAATCAGATCTGTAGCAAAGTACACCGCAGAGCCAATGCTTCCGGCCATGAACAATGAGTTAAGAGCACCGAGTTTAATCTGCAACATTCGGTTCTGAAACTTGCCAATCTCAAAAAATGCGAGCGTTGCTGCCGCGATAGCGCAAATGGCAGTGAGGCTGTAAGGAAAGTAAAGTGTAGTCTTGGCCTCAGCGTTCACCACAGTGTAGTGCAGTGGAAACAATGACTTCTCCACCCCGTCAACATAAGATCGCCAAATAGGAAAGAAAATGCTCAACAGCATACACGCACCAACGATCACCAGAAATATAGTTTGTTTCCTTTGCCACATAGGGATTGATTTAACCTAGACGATTTTTATTAAACAATTCTAACGAAAATGAGTGGAGCTTGCATTCAGGTCGAGGTCAGACCCTAACTATGCTGACGCTCGCGTCAGGATTCGTCAGATTTAAGAGAACATTTTTGTACTAAAGCGTTTAACTCGGTTTAACTTGCAGCAAAAGTAGCGAATTCGTGCATTTTTGAGCCCAAATCTTTACTGCTATCAACATGAGAAGTGCTTTTATTATTGACATCTTGCGTACACCTGTGGGTAAATACGGAGGAACACTTTCTTCTGTACGACCTGACGATCTGCTGGCACATGTCATCAAGAAATTGATTGAAAGAAACCCCACGGTCGATCCATCGTTGATCGAAGATGTAGTTGCGGGTGCCGCGAATCAGGCTGGTGAGGACAATCGAAATGTGGCACGGATGGCGCTCCTGCTGGCGGGTCTTCCGCTCGAGACAGGCGGCACTACAGTTAACCGGCTATGTGCTTCCGGACTGCAAGCAATAATGGACGCATCACGCGCCTTATTAGCTGGTGATGGAGAGGTTTATATAGCCGGAGGGGTTGAGAGTATGAGCCGAGCTCCATTTGTGATGCCAAAGGCAGCAGATGCTTTCTCAAGACATACTGAAATTTACGACACCACCATTGGCTGGCGATTCACTAATCCCAAGTTGGCAAAATTGCATTACCCTTTCAGCATGGGCGAGACTGCAGAAAACGTAGCCGAGCGATGGAAAATATCGAGAGAGGAGCAAGATGCTTTTGGTCTGCAATCACAGCAACGTTATTTCGAGGCTCGCGATAAAGATAAATTCAAAAATGAAATCGTGTCGGTCACAATTCCACAGAAAAAAGGAAGTGTGATAGAATTTAGTGTTGATGAAAATCCAAGGGAAACTTCGTTGGAAAAA
Organism: Cyclobacteriaceae bacterium; assembly: GCA_035344095.1. Lineage (GTDB taxonomy): Bacteria > Bacteroidota > Bacteroidia > Cytophagales > Cyclobacteriaceae > ELB16-189. The sequence continues at coordinate 2,196 of DAORAG010000009.1, forward strand.
TTGGCTGCACTTAAACCAGCATTCAAAGAAAATGGGACTGTGACAGCGGGTAACTCATCTGGAATCAATGACGGGGCGGCAGCTGCTTTGATTGTGAGTGAAGAGACAAGTCAGAAATTGAAACTGAATCCGATGGCCAGGGTAGTTTCAATGGCAGTTGCAGGTGTGGATCCTGCAATTATGGGCGTGGGACCAGTTCCGGCAACACAAAAAGCGTTGAAGCGTGCAGGACTAAAAGTTAGTGATATTGGATTGGTAGAACTGAACGAGGCTTTCGCCTCACAATCCATTGCATGTACCCGTGATCTTGGTTTTGATCCTGAGATCGTGAACGTCAACGGAGGCGCAATCGCTATTGGCCATCCACTTGGGTGCAGCGGTGTTCGCATCAGCGCTACGCTGCTCCATGAAATGGCAAAAAGAAAGGTCAAGTACGGAGTTGCCACAATGTGTATTGGAGTGGGTCAGGGCGCGGCAATTGTCTATGAGAATCTTAGAATTTGAGAGTATAGAATTCAAGAGTAGTTAAAAACTCAATGGCATCATGACAAGGATTTTGAACCCTCCCAAATTCTTCCATTCCGTCTTCTCAACTTCTGCGAACAATGCGCTATTTTTTTGAGATAAGCTACAATGGCACAAAATTTCATGGTTGGCAATCACAGGCCAATGCGGTAGGCGTACAGGATGTCGTAGAGGAAGTATTTCAAAAACTTTTTAGAAAGGAGATCGGGATAGTGGGTAGTGGACGAACAGACACTGGGGTACATTGTGTGAAACAATACTTTCACGCTGACTTCGATCATAAATTGGACTACCCTTCTACACTGGTTCGCCTCAACTCATTTCTTCCTCAGCAGATCTCGATCAACGCTATTCACCTTGTTGAACCAACAGCGCACGCCCGGTACGATGCGAGAGAAAGAACTTACGAATACCGTATCACGCAAAGAAAGAGTCCATTTCAACATGGTTATGCTTTTTACTACTTCAAACCCATAGACCTGGAGCGGATGAACAGGGCCGCAGAATCACTGGTAGGGAATCATGACTTTCAGGCATTTAGTAAGGTAAAAACGGACGTAAATCACTTTATTTGCGACCTGAAAAAAGCGAGATGGAATCAAAAAAATGATTTACTCGTTTTTACGATCGTGGCCAATCGATTCCTGCGAGGGATGGTGAGGGCCATTGTTGGTAGCCTGCTCGATGTAGGCACCGGAAAAACGACATTGAAAGACTTTCATCAAATAGTAAATAGTAAAGACCGGAGAAAGGCCGGCATGAATGTGCCTCCCGAGGGCCTATATTTAATTGATGTAAAGTACCCGAAGCGAATTTTTTTAGACTAGCCTGGTGGAGAAAGAACAGATAAGTAGCGGTAATATCATTGACTTTAAGGTTCTGAATAGAATTCTTGAGTTCGTAAGACCTTACCGCGGCCGATTTTATTTTTTGATTGTACTCACACTTTTGTTGGGGATACTTACTCCCATTCGCCCTCTGTTAATTCAATACACTTTGGATCGCGATGTTGCCAATGGCGATTATGCCGGAATGGTGCAAATCATGCTGCTCATCTTCGGCTTGCTGATTGTTCAGTCGGTATTCCAATACATCCACACTTACATCTCCGGCAGAATAGGACAGTATGTGATTCGTGATATCAGGATCAAACTATATAAACACCTTGTCGGATTTCGTCTGAAATTTTTTGATCGCACTCCGATTGGAAGATTGGTTACCAGAACCATTTCAGATGTGGAGGCCCTTGCCGATGTTTTTAGTGAAGGCCTGGCAGCGCTCGCGGGCGATTTGCTTCAGATCATTTTTATCCTGGTGTTCATGTTTTATACCGATTGGCGCCTTGCTCTGGTGAGTTTGTCCACGATTCCATTGATGCTCTTATCAACCTACATTTTTAAGGAAAAAATTAAGGTGACTTTCAATGACGTAAGGAATGCGGTGGCGAATCTCAATTCATTTGTGCAAGAACACCTGACAGGGATGTATATCGTTCAGATTTTTGGTAGTGAAAAAAGAGAACTGGAGAAATTTAAAGAGATCAACAAAGAACATCGCGCAGCACACCTTAAGTCTGTATTGTATTATTCAATCTATTTTCCGGTGGCGGAGATTATCGCTGCGATGGGGATTGGCTTGTTGGTGTGGTATGGAGCCAAAGGTGTAATCAGTGCGGATACCGGAATCACAATCGGTACACTCACTGCTTTCATCATGTATATACAGATGTTCTTTCGCCCGATACGCATGATTGCGGACCGCTACAATACCCTGCAAATGGGTATAGTGAGTTCATCCAGGATAATGAACCTTCTCGACAGCAGTGAACATATTGCAAATAATGGCAAGCGTACGATTGATGAACTTAAGGGTAAGGTGGAGTTTGACCATGTGTGGTTTGCCTATAATGACCCTGAGTATGTGTTAAAGGATATCAATCTGAAAATTCAGCCGGGTGAGACAGTGGCGCTGGTGGGCGCTACAGGCGCAGGGAAGTCATCGATCATCAATCTGCTGAATCGTTTTTATGAAATAAAAAGAGGTACAATAAAGGTCGATGACATTGACATTGCGGAAATAGAGTTGTCATCCCTCCGTAGCCACATTGGAGTTGTGCTTCAGGATGTCTTTCTTTTTAGCAATACTATCAGGTATAACATTACGTTAGGAAATCCTGATGTGACAGATGAGATGATCATGCATGCAGCTGATCTTGTTGGTGCCCGAAAATTCATCGACCGGCTGCCAGGAGGTCTGGATTACAACGTAATGGAAAGAGGAGCTACACTTTCTGTTGGACAGCGACAGTTGCTTTCGTTCATCAGGGCAATGGTTTACGATCCAAAAATTCTTGTGCTTGACGAGGCTACCAGCTCCGTAGATCACGAAACCGAAGAAATGATCCAGGTTGCTATCGAAAAGATGATGAGCAACAGAACATCAATTGTAATCGCACATCGACTGTCTACCATCCAAAAGGCAAACACGATCATTGTGTTGGACAAGGGAGAAATCAAGGAACAGGGCAAACATGATGACTTGCTTTCGCATGATGGCTACTACGCTCATCTTCATAAGATGCAATACAAAGAGGTGGTCTAGCGTTTAGCTGATACCACACCACACCCTCAACCAATAAGCCCAAAACAGTTATATTTGCCTTAATGCCTGCCAAAAAGACATGGGTAATTCTATTGCTGTTTGCTCTTGGGGCGGGCTATTCCCATGCCCAGGTTCGCAAAAGCGTCAAGAGTGCAAAGTTCCGCGTACCTCAGGTTTCAAAGAGCAAGGCAAGGATCATGTGCCCGATTTTCGAAAACAGCGAATACCCATACCAGGGATTGGGTATAAAAATGGGAGATCCGTTTGCGCTTACCTATAAATTTTATCCTAACAAGAATTGGGCTTTCACCGCTGATGCAGGCAAGGCGGCCAGCGGCTTGTATAATAAATACTACCGGAATCTTTACAATACTTACCTGCCGGATACACTTGGTGACAGTAAAACACTGACTTATCTCGCTCACAAAGCCAAAACCGATTGGTTCTTTCAGGCAAAGTTTCTTTACCAATGGGACATCTCAAAAGTTTCAAAGGGCCTGCAGTTGTATACGGGTTTGGGCTGGCAGTGGCGAAGTACAACGCTGACATACGATTACCTGTATCGTGAGGAAGTAAATGGGGTGGAGTTGGAAAGCCGGTTTGGCAAATTTGACAGAAACAGATTTACTCACGGGCCGGTGGCCGTTGTGGGATTTGAGTACTCCTATTTCACCATCCCTATTTCTGCATTCATCGAGGTTGAGTGGTTCACAGATACACTACTTGACCCAGGGTATCAGCGCTTTCAGGGAGGCGTAGGATTGAGGTACGTCTTTTAATATTTAGTTTTCTACCTCTGCTGACTGCGTTTGCTTTTCGTACAGGTCACGGTACACTCCGCCTTTCGCAAACAGACTCTCATGAGTTCCCTCTTCCATGATTACGCCATCATCCAGCACTATAATTTTGTTAGCCAGCTTCGCAGAAGACACGCGGTGCGAGATAATGATACTCGTCCTTCCTTTCATGATTTTTTTCATGCTGTTGAGGATTGTGTTCTCTGTTTTTGTGTCGACAGCAGATAGAGCGTCATCAAGGATAAGAATTTTGGGCTCTCGCGCGACAGCACGTGCTATAGAAACGCGTTGCTTCTGTCCTCCCGAAAGTGTGATACCTCTTTCGCCAACTCTTGTCATAAACTGTTGGGGGAACTCCATGATGTTGTCATAAACATCTGCGTCTTTGGCTGCCTGTTTCACTTTCTCATCGTCAGCATTGGCAATGCCAAAGGCGATGTTGTTGTGAATGGTATCGCTGAACAAGAAAACATCTTGTGGAACAAAACCCATCTGGCTCCGGAGCGAAAGCAGGTTATACTTTTTGATGGAAAGGTCATCGATCATAATTTGACCTTCCGTTGTGTCGTAGAGTCTGCCAATGAGGTTGGCGATTGTACTTTTCCCCGATCCGGTTGTTCCAATTATGGCTAGAGATTCCCCGGGTTTGATTTCAAAGGATATGTTTTTGAGGGCTACGATGCCTGTATCGGGATATCGGAAAGTCACATTGTTGAATTCAATCTTGCCCTCTATTTCCCGCTCCAGGTTCTCTTCGGAAATGATGTCTGTTTTAGTCTTTAAGAATTCGTTGATTCTTTTTTGCGAAGCTTCGGCTCGTTGAACCAGGCTGCTTGTCCAGCCCAATGACGCCACTGGCCAGGTCAGAAGGTTCACGTATATAATGAACTCAGCGATGTTGCCAAAGGTGAGAGACCCATCAATCACTTCAACACCCCCAGCGTAAACGGCAAGGATCGTGCTCAGTCCAATTAATCCGGTGATAAGAGGAAAGAACAAAGCCTGAACCCTGGTAAGCTTCAGCGACTGCTTTTTGTATTCATCACTTTCAATCGAAAAATTATTGATCGACTCTTTTTCACGAGTGAATGACTTTAGCACTCTTATTCCTGAAAAAGCTTCTTGAACAAACGTACTCAGCCGCGACTGGCTTTTTTGTATCTCCTCTGATCTGCGCTCGATAATATTATTGACATAGTAAATTGAGAACGATAGGATAGGAAGAGGTATCAAGGAGTACCAGGTCAACATCGGACTGATGCTAAACATGATTGGGATCAGCATCACAAACAGAGTTACCAACTGCAGGCCATACATGATTGAGGGGCCGAGATACATTCTCACGCGACCTACGTCCTCTGAAATTCGGTTCATCAGATCGCCTGTATTGTTCCTTCTGTAGAAGCTCAGTGGCAGCGACTGGTAATGTTCAAAAATTTCATTCTTAAGGTCGTACTCAACCAGGCGGCTCATCACAATCAAGGTCTGCCTTACGAAGTATAAAAAAATACCCCTAAGCAGGGCCATTACCAAAATCAGTACAGCGTAGACAAGAATACCGTAAGCGAAGACATCAAAAAAATCACTTTGTACGTTTACTTGTTCGAAAGATTGATACAGCCTGATGTTATCGATTACCAAATCGATGGCATGCCGTACCATCTGAGCCGGTAAAATTTGAAAGATGTTGGAAATAACTACAAAAACGGAACCCCAGATAATATGCCACTTATATTTTAGCAGGTATTTATTGAGGTATCGAAGTTCCTTCATGAAATAAAATTAGCCCGATCTTCTAAAAACGAAAGAATATTACAATGGTTCATTTCAAACGATTTCGGCTTGGAAATAACAGGATAAAAGGAATAGTTTTGCCCGCCTACTTTATGTTTCTGGAACCAATAAAAGCAGGGCAAAAGTAGCCATTCAAATCTTAATTCGTACGTCATGGAAATTAAAGAACTGGAGACCACGCAGCGTGAAGGAGTATTTGCAAAGGCAGCGCAATTTGGACATGAACAAATTGTGCATTGCTATGATGAAGCAACTGGCCTGCGAGCGCTAATCGCTATTCACAATACTTCACTGGGTCCCGCACTTGGAGGTACCCGCATGTGGAATTATTCTTCAGAGCAGGAAGCCCTGACGGACGTGCTACGTCTTTCCAGAGGCATGACATTCAAGGCTGCCATCAGTGGCTTAAATCTTGGTGGAGGTAAGGCGGTACTGATTGGTGATGCGAAGACGATGAAGACGGAAGCCTATCTGAGGCGATTCGGAAAATTTATTCAAAGCCTTGGTGGCAAATACTGGACTGCGGAAGATGTTAACATGAAGACTGCCGACATGGAATACATCGGCATGGAGACGAAATATGTGACTGGTTTGCCGGAGAGCATGGGTGGAGGCGGAGATCCGTCTCCTGTGACGGCTTACGGAACTTACCTGGGTATCAAGGCCACAGCAAAAAAAGTTTTTGGAACAGATAGCCTCAGTGGCAAGAAAGTGGGTGTACAGGGCGTGGGACAGGTCGGCAGTTATTTGGTAGAAAGATTGGTGAAAGAGAATGCCAAGGTAGTGATCACTGATTTGTTTGAAGATAAAGTGAAGGAAGTAGCAAAGAAATATGGAGTGGAGACCGTAGCGCAGGACAAGATCTATGATTTGGACATGGACATTTACGCACCTTGCGCACTTGGCGCTACATTAAATGATGATACTATTCCACGTCTGAAATGCTCGATTGTTGCTGGCGGTGCCAATAACCAGTTAAAAGAGGAAATCAAGCATGGCTATATGCTGATGGATAGAAGCATTACCTATGCCCCAGACTTCCTGATCAATGCTGGTGGTTTGATCAACGTCTACAACGAATACCTGGGAGGTTACAATCGCGAGCGCACCTATCAGCAGGCAGAAAAAATTTACGACACCTGTTTGAATATTCTGAACCTGGCGGAGCGTGAGAAAATCACAAGCCAGGAAGCTGCGATACAATTGGCGGAGAAAAGGATGACCGAGGTGGGAAGAGTAAGAATCCCCAGATAGATCATCACAGGTACAGTTTTAAATTCTGCGGCATTACTAGTAGTTTTGCACGCATCACATCGTTCATTGAATCATGCTGAATAGACGTACGCTCCGTGTTAAGATTATGCAAAGTCTTTTTGCATTCGAGCAATGCAAGGAAGCCAACTACGAGTTAGCATTAGATTTGATTGATGAACGTTTTGCGCCCGATCTGAACTCCATGGAGGTGCAAGACAAACCTTTGTTGAAAAAGAGGAACAAAGAGGCAAGGACACTTTTTCAAAAAACATTCAAATCTGAGAAAGAGAAAGAAAGTGAAGACGCATCGGTAAATGACGCGGTAAAGGAAGCGATCGCTTTTTACCAAAAGCAGACAAAGAAAGATTTCAGCTATTTTCAAAAAAACCTGCCCATTGAAGTTGAAAAAATTAATCACTGGTACTATGCTGTGCTCGGGCTGATCATCGCATTTGCTGAAATTGCTAAAACAGATAAGAAGTCGAGCCAGGTTAATTTTTCAAAAAATAGGTTTGTTAAAGCGCTTCAGACAGACGCAGCAGTTTCGACAATGCTATTAAAACTTAATGCTGGGTGGGACAACGATCGAAACACGGTGCAGGCCTGGTTCAAAGATGTGATCAAGGATGACCAGACCGTTGGGTCGTATGCAAAAATATCGGCACCAACGATAGAGGAAGATAAGAGCTTTATAAAACACGTCCTTAGAAAACTCATTTTTGGCGACACGGTGATTAATGATTTCTTCATAGAAAGGGATATCAGGTGGACAGAGGACAAAGACATCGTGAAAAGTTTGGTTGAGAAAACCATCAAGTCACTTGATGAGTCGGGTGGGATACAGATTCAGAAACTTTCACTGGATTGGGAAGACGACCTAATCTTCATGAATACCTTGTTCGAAGAGACGACCCGCATCGACAAGAAGGATAAAGATCTTATTGCAAAAAACACACGCAATTGGGAGGTGGACAGGCTACCGCTCACCGATCGGATCATCATAGAGATGGCGATTACCGAATTGATTCATTTTAACTCTATCCCTGTGAAGGTGAGCATCAACGAGTACATAGAGTTGACCAAACATTACAGCACGCCAAAGAGCGCTAAGTTTATCAATGGCATTCTCGATGTGATTTCGAAGGAACTGGTGGCTTCCGGCCGGGTAAAGAAGAGCGGCAGAGGTCTGATCGATAATAAGTAGTCTTTTTAGTACGAAATGTCCAGATGAGCCCAAAATGGACTTTTCGCTATTTCATTGTATCTTTACCGTCCCAAATTTGATGATGTATGAGTAAAAAGAGCGGTGCATTGATGGCATTTTTATCAGGAGCGGCCTTGGGCGCTATTCTGGGCATTCTGTATGCTCCAGATAAGGGCACCAACACGCGTGAAAAGCTTTCGTACAAGTTGGACAAGTACAGGGATATGCTTGAACAATTCCTGGATGATTTGGTGAAAGGTAAGGAGACACCACTAACTACCGAGGCGAAGTCGCAAGGGGCCAAGGTGGTGTCGGAAGCGAAAAATAAAGCTGAGAGATTGCTGGAGGATGTCGATGAGCTATTGTCGCAAATACGCGGAACTGAAAAGAGTTAATGAATTGTTAATTAGTCCGGTCGGTTGGCTTGACGTATTGAGAGAACCTATTTTTGTTTTAATAAAATCAAAGGAGGAATTATGAAAATTGTAAATCGTGTAGTTATAGTTGTGCTGGCAGTAGCTGCCCTTGCAAGTTGCAAAGATAGAGCTGCTGAAAAGAGAATTGCTGAGTTAGAGGCCAGGCTGATGCAATTGGAAGGTAATAACGGTAGTGCTGCCGCCACACCAGCAACGCCTGCTGCCACTCCCGCAGCTGAAGAAAAACCTGAAGGTCCACTTCCGGTTATAGCGTTTGATAAAGTAGATCATGATTTTGGAACAATTAAGGAAGGAGAGAAAGTCAGTTACACATATACTTTCAAGAACAATGGTGAGGCGCCACTGATCATTCAAAATGCTCAGCCTTCATGCGGTTGCACTGTGCCAGAGTGGTCTAAAGAACCTATTCCAGTGGGAGGTTCAGGCTACGTGAAGGCAGAGTTTGACAGCAATGGAAAACCAAACATTCAGAACAAGACAATTACTGTTACTGCCAATACATGGCCTAAGGTGACTACATTGCGATTCAAGGCAATGGTAACGCCTAAAGCAACAGGAGATAACGGACCGACCAGATAAAATAGAGTTAATATTAAGTTCAAACATCCCAGGCTTTAGCGAGTTTGGGATGTTTGCTTTATAAGGGATAACTTTGCCGCCTAAATTTTAAATCAAATGACTTATTCGATATTGTTACAAGCGCAGCAGGGTAGCGGCTGGACATCAATGGTTTTTATGTTGGCCATTGTGGTGGTATTCTATTTTTTCATGATCAGGCCACAGCAAAAGAAAGCCAAAGACCAGAAAAAATTTGTGGATGAGGTGAAGCGAGGCGACTACATTGTAACCATTGGTGGTATGCACGGCCGCATTGCAGAACTTGAAGGCGATACTTTTATTCTCGAGGTTGAGAAGGGCGGAAGAATAAAGTTCAATAAGTCAGCCATTTCCATGGAGTCGACCAAAGCAGTAGCCAACAAGAAATAACCAACCTGATGTGAATCTATTTCGCGTCATTGTAAATCTCTTTCATTTCAATCGAACCAATTGGAAAGCAGTCTCTTTATGTTTTTTGGCTGCGGTTGTGTTTTGGTTCTTCAATGCGCTAAATAAAAACTACTCAACCAATCTTCGGTTTGCTGTCAATTTTGATTTTGACGAGCAGCGTTACATACCTGTTGAGCCTTTGCCGCGCTCAGTGTTCATGAATGTTAGTGGCAATGGGTGGGATTTGCTTAGAAAAAGTCTGGGGTTCAATGTTCCTGAGATGAACATTCCATTGGAAAGACCAACGGAAGTGAAGAAAATTGTGGGTAGTACATTGCCCGCATTATTGGCCGGTCAACTGGGAAACCTTCAGATCAACCACGTGGTGACAGATACGCTTTACTTGTCGCTCGATCCCAAGGAGAGAAAGAAGGTGAAAGTGACGGTGGATCCGAGTCAATTTACTTTTGCGGAAGGATTCGGCAGACTTAGCCCCGTTGTTGTGTTGCCCGACTCGATAAGTTTAGAAGGACCGAAGAGTGTCCTTGCTAAGGTGGCAGACTCCGTCACACTTTCGTTTGAGCAACGTGCCATTGAAAAGGATTACCGTGAAGAGGTAGAAGTGAATATCCCCAATGGCGAACTCATTAAACGTGATCCGGCAGTTGTCGAGGTGATGTTTGAAGTAGTGGAGTGGGTTGAGGTGACCAAACCAATTAGACTGGACGTAATTAATGTCCCATCGGGTATTCGTGTGAACCTGGTAAAGGATAGCGTGCGTTGCGTGGTGAAGGTGCCACGAAGCCAGGTCCAGGATTTCGCAAGAGCCAGCGAGGGAGAGTTGGCATTACTGAACCTAAGGGGTGTTAGGCGAGGAGACAGCAAGATACTACCAGAGGTTATTGGCTTACCAGGTCATGTCCAATTGGTGAGAGTAGACTCCGTCAGTCTGAGGCTTTATTAGCCCCAATATGAGCAAGCCACTACAAGTTGGGATTACGGGCGGTATCGGCTCAGGCAAGAGCCTGATTTGCAGGATTTTTGGTTGCCTCGGAATTCCCTTATACGATGCTGACAGCCGAGCGAAAAATCTAATGACCACTGATAGAATACTGGTCGATCAAATCCGGCAAGAATTCGGAAACTTGTCGTATGATAGCACGGGAAGGCTCAACAGAGAACATCTGAGAAAGGCCTTTAGCGATCCGGGCGAGATGAAGAAACTAAACAAACTGGTGCATCCACGCGTGGCCGAAGACTATGCCAGGTGGGTGAGTGAACACAACGAAGCGAAATATGTTATAAAGGAGGCGGCACTGCTCATAGAGTCAGGCTCGGCCCAAAACCTTAATCAGCTAGTAGTAGTATCTGCACCCAAATCACTTCGTTTACAACGTGTATTAAAACGAGATCCTCAGCGAACCCGACAGGATGTAGAGAACATCATGATGAACCAAATGAATGAAGAGGAGAAGATGGCTAAAGCTGACTTTATTATTGTTAATGATGAAACACGTCTAGTGATACCCCAGGTGTTGGAATTACATGGACGGTTCAATGTGATGAACTAATTTTTTGTTTCCCTTATTCTAGTTGCTGATGAGAAAGAAGATTATTTCGGCTGTTGTTGTTTTGGCAGTTATCGTGCTGTTGGCGATACCAAAGCTGAACCTATGGAGCAACGGAAGTGAGGGTCCTAAAAATCCTGCTGCCGTGGCGGCACGCAGAGGTCCCACAGCCGTACCCGTGGAAGCCTTGGTGCTTACACCGTCTCGTCTCGACAATGTAGTGGTGGTCACGGGATCGGTTCAGCCGAACGAGTCGCTTGAGCTGAAGAGCGAGACATCCGGCAAAATCACCAATATCTATTTCAAAGAAGGCAAGGCGGTGAAGAAAGGCGAACTATTAGTGCGAGTAAATGACGAAGAGATAAGGGCGGAACTTGAAAAACAGAAGTATAACAGAAAACTCAATCAGGATATTGAATTCAGGCAGCGCAAACTGCTGGAGAAGGAGGCTATCAGTCAGGAAGAGTATGACAACGCGCTAAACAAACTGAATACTACCAAGGCGGACATCGCAGTGCTGGAAGCACAACTTGACAAGACCATGCTTCGGGCTCCGTTTGATGGCGTGATCGGATTGCGCTATGTGAGCGAGGGAGCTTTAATCTCAACATCGACAGCGATAGCAAACCTATATAATATTAGCCCGGCCAAGATTGAGTTTGCAATACCAGGACGCTACAGCACCCAAGTAAAGTCTGGTCAGAAAATAAAATTCACTGTCGAAAGTGACACAATAACCTATGAGGGAGAAGTGTATGCATTGGAACCTCAGATTGATGCCAACACAAGAACGCTGACGATTCGTGCGTTGGCTGAGAATACAAAAGGTATGTTATTGCCTGGGCAGTTTGTGAAAGTGGAGCTGGTATTGGGGACCACCAATAGCGCCATCCTGGTGCCGACCGAGGCGGTTGTTCCGGAGCTTAATGGACACAAAGTCTTCCTCGCCAGGAACGGCAAAGCGGTGGAAGTGCCGGTGCAAACTGGCATACGAAGCAACACCAACCTTGAGATTATTTCCGGCCTTCATCCGCAAGATACACTCATCACCACAGGTATTTTACAATTGAGAAACGGGTTGGATATTCAGATTACCAAAATGAATTAAGTGGAGTTATGGCAAGTTTATCGAACATAAGCATTAACAGGCCCGTACTGGCGATGGTATTTTCGCTGGTCATCGTTCTGTTTGGCGTCATTGGCTTCAGTTATTTGGGTGTGAGGGAATTTCCCAGCGTTGATCCACCTGTCATCTCAGTATCTACATCTTACATCGGGGCCAACTCTGATGTGGTAGAATCTCAGATAACCGAACCCCTTGAAGATGCCATCAACGGTATCGCAGGTATCCGCACTATTAGCTCATCCAGTCGTGAGGGGCGCAGCAATATTTCTATCGAGTTCGAACTTGGTGTTGACCTTGAAGCTGCTGCTAACGATGTAAGGGACAAGGTATCGGGTGCCATCCGCAACCTTCCACCTGATGTCGATCCTCCTGTGGTATCAAAAGCAGATGCTGACTCTCAGCCGATCATTTACCTCACGGTGATGAGTGGAAAAAGAAATCTTCTTGAGCTATCGAGGGTAGCTAATATCTACTTTAAAGAACGCCTTCAAACCATACCTGGCGTAAGTACCATCAATGTGTGGGGGGAGCAAAAGTACTCCATGCGTTTGTGGATGGATCCGATACGGCTGGCAGGGCTCAAGCTGACCCCCACCGATGTATTTCAGGCTGTTAACCGCGAAAACGTGGAACTGCCGAGCGGTAGGATTGAGGGGCAAAACACGGAGCTTACAGTACGTACCATGGGCCGTCTCAACACGGTGGATGATTTCAATAACCTGATTGTAAAAGAGAATGGAGATCAGGTAGTGAGGTTTCAAGATATCGGATATGCCCAGTTGTATGCCGAAAACGACAGAACGTTGATGAGGCGCGATGGTGTGCCGGGTGTTGCCATTGCCGTAGTAGCGCAGCCAGGAGCCAATAATATTGAGATTGCCGATAACCTTTACCGCAAATTGGCTCAGATTGAAAAGGATCTACCCGAAGACGTGAGCTGGGTAGTGAGCCATGACTCTACTGAGTACATCAAAGCATCAATAAGTGAGGTACAGGAAACAATTATTATCGCGTTCAGCCTCGTGCTCATTATCATTTTCATCTTCTTACGCGACTGGAGAACAACGCTGATTCCTGTGGTAACGATTCCAATCTCATTGATCGGAACGTTTTTCATTATGTACCTGCTGGGATTTACCATCAACGTGCTTACCATGCTGGGTATCGTGTTGGCAATTGGTCTGGTGGTAGATGATGCCATCGTGGTGTTGGAAAATATCTATACCAAAGTAGAGGAAGGTAACGATCCAAAAGAAGCGGCTCGGAAGGGGTCATTGGAAATCTACTTTGCGGTAATCTCAACTACGATCGCTGTGGTAGCTGTGTTTCTGCCCGTGATTTTCCTCGAAGGTTTAACGGGTCGATTGTTCAGAGAATTTGGGCTTGTGGTAGCCAGTGCGGTAGCCATCTCATCATTTGTCTCGCTGACACTTACACCAATGATGAGTTCCAAATTGCTGAAGCAGCGCGAAGTGCAACCATGGCTGTACAGAAAAACTGAACCTTTTTTTAATAGTCTATCCTCTGGATATGCTGAAGCCCTCCAGGGCTTTATGAAGAGGCGCTGGTTGGCATTTGTGATAATTGCATTGTCAGCATTGGCTATATATGGCTTGATTGTCAATCTCCCCAGTGAACTTGCTCCGATGGAGGACAGAAGCGAGTTCAGGTTCCAGGCACAAGCACCTGAAGGCGCCACTTTTGAGTATATGGATGAATACGTCATTCAAATGAATGAATTCATCGATGAGGAAGTGCCTGAGATCGAAGGTGTATTGAGCATCACATCCCCCAGTTTTGGAGGAAGTGGAGGTGCGGCTAACAATGGATTTTTGAAAGTGATGCTGAAAGACCCATCGGAAAGAAGCCGGTCCCAGCAACAAATTGTCGATGATATCACGCCAAAGGCCAAAAAATTTACCGGAGTAAGAACTTTTGTTTCCCAAAACCCAACGATCGGGGACAGACGAGGAGGCTTCCCGGTTCAGATCGTGGTACAGGCGGCTGATATTGATAAACTCAAAGCCGTATTGCCTGACTTCGTTGAAAAGGCCAATGCCAGTCCAAAATTTACTTTCGTTGACCTTGACTTAAAATTCAATAAGCCGGAAATCAACATCATCATCAACCGCGATAAAGCCAGGAACCTTGGAGTCAATGTGATTGATATTTCACAGACGCTTCAGTTGGGATTGAGCGGATCGCGATTTGGCAACTTCATCATGGATGGAAAACAATACCAGATCATTGGCCAGGTAGAGAGGAAGAACAGGAACGAACCTCTGGACCTGAAAACGTTGTATGTTAGAAACAAAAGAGGAGAGATCATTCAGCTTGATAATCTGGTGACGGTCGAAGAACAAAGCAGCCCTCCTCAGCTCTACAGATTTAATCGCTATTCGTCAGCCAAGATTAGTGCACAGCCTGCACCGGGTGTAGCTCTGGCTGAAGGTATTGAAGAGATGGAAAAAATTGCTTCTGAGGTGCTGGATGATTCATACAGCACTGAGCTATCAGGCGCTAGTCGTGAATTTGCTGAGAGTTCGTCTTCCATTTACATCGCATTCTTGCTGGCACTCGCTATCATTTACCTCGTATTGGCTGGCCAGTTTGAGAGCTTCAAAGATCCATTTATCATCATGTTTACCGTGCCGCTGGCGCTTGCTGGTGCGTTGATTTCGTTATGGTACTTTAATCAGACGATGAACATATTTAGTCAGATTGGAATCATCATGTTGATCGGACTGGTAACCAAAAACGGAATTCTAATCGTAGAATTTGCGAATCAGCGAAAGTCCCAGGGGCTGAAGCTCATGGATGCCGTGGTTGGAGCAGCTGAATCTCGTTTCCGCCCTATTATTATGACCAGTTTATCAACCATCCTTGGGATTCTTCCGATAGCGCTTGCACTTGGTGCGGGTTCTGAAAGTCGCGTTTCCATGGGGATCGCGGTGATTGGGGGCATGTTGTTCGCGACAGTGTTAACGCTATTTGTAATCCCGGCCATTTACACCTATTTCAGTGGCAAAGAAGCCAGAGTATCGATCGACTGATTTTTTTATGAACCGACTTCTTGGGATGTTCGCCATCCTGCTTTTTACTTTTTGTGCACACGCCCAGGACACGCTCAGCTTAGCGAGGGCGATTTCTATTGGGCTCAAGAACAACTTCGATGTTCGCATTGAACAAATGCGTGTAGACATTGCCAGGAATAACAACACATGGGGTCAGGCCGGCAGGACGCCAACTATTTCCTTTTCGGGAAATCAGAATAACAGCGTGGTTCAGCGAAAGCCAGCCAACCCATTTGCCGTTGCGGGTCGAAACATTTCAGACAACGTGAATGGGCAGTTGGATGTCCAGTTTCTTCTTTTCGGTGGATTTGCAGTGAAAATGAATAAGGGCAGACTGGAGGAGTTGGAGAGGCTGAGCGATGGCAATGCCGCCTTTGTGATGGAATCCACTCTTCAGGCCATCATTTTAGGCTATTATCAAGCCCTTCTGGAAAAGGAAAGGCTCCATATTCTTGAGAACAATATGGAGTTCTCCAAAGAGAGGTATGACTGGGTTAAGCTCCGCAAAGAACTTGGTGGCGCTATCGCATTTGATGTCCTTCAGGAGCAAAACAACTACCTCACAGATTCAGCCAACGTACTCCGTCAGGAATTGGCTTACAAAAATTCACTTCGTCAACTCAACTTGTTGCTCAACGAAAG
>DAORAG010000009.1:18304-23561 GCA_035344095.1 Cyclobacteriaceae bacterium
AGAGATCAAACACAACCGGTTTACAATAATGTGAATGAAACAGTCTTGCTGCCGCAAACACAGCAGGGAAATTCCTATGGTGGGTACGCCAACCTTTCATTGCGTTTCAACATTTTTAATGGAGGTCAGGTAAAACGTTCTATTCAAAATGCAAGGGTGCAGGAAAAAATTGCAGAACTCGGAACAGACAAACTGAAGCAATCACTTGAGAATGACTTGCTCGCGAACTTTGATCTTTACAATCTGCGAAACCAACTGGTGAGCATTGAATTGACCAAATTGGAAGCTGCAGACTTAAATCTTGAGTTGGCCAACGAACGATATCGCAATGGGGCTTTGAGTGCTATTGACTTACGCATCGTGCAGGAAAACGCCAGAAATGCCGCCCTGGAGGCTTATTTGGCCATTTTTAATAGTATTTCTACCAAGGTCGGGCTGATCCGCATAACGGGCGGACTCATCGACAACGCCCCGAAGAACTAGCTATTCTGCTACTTTTTCTTCCTCAGGTTTTTTCAGCCAGAAGTTGTTGTAGCCTTCACCTATTTGGATATCCAGCAAGCCATTCGCCAGCATTTCAAGAATGGCGAGGAAATTAAAAATCAACGTGATGCGTGTAGGAGATTCCAGCAGCAGCTCCGTGAAGGCAACGCGAGGTTTTGTTTGAAGTACTGAAGTAATGAATTGCTTTTGACCTTCGATGGTATAAGGGTACTGAATAACCTGGTGGACAGGTTTGTTTTTCTCCTCTTCCTGACGCTTGAGCACCTTTTCGAATACTGTCAACAGCTTGAATAGATCTACATCCTGAAGTTCGGCTTCTACGTTGGTGCTCTCAGCCAAAGAACGCAATTCCTTCATGATGTTGCCCCGCTTCTCCTTAGTGAGCTCAGCGTCTTCCATTTTGTGGAAGTCATCTATTACCGACTTGTATTTTTTGTACTCAAGTAAGTGTTTCACCAGCTCTTCGCGAGGATCAAGTTCATTACCCTCCTCATCAATTTGCGGACGAGGCAACAGCATCTTTGATTTGATTCGCATCAGGGTGGCTGCTACCAGGATAAATTCACTGGCAACCTCAATATTCAGGTCCTCCAGATGGTGCATGTACTCCAAAAAATCATTGGTGATCTTGGCGATCGGAATATCATAGATGTCCAGCTCATCTCTTTCAATAAAGAAGAGAAGAAGGTCAAAAGGCCCTTCAAATAGGGGCAGGCGTACTTCGAAGTTTTCTGTAGTCATAATAGAGAGGCGGCAAAATTATTCAAAAGCGCGTAGAAAACCTTTCGATGGTTGAAATGCTTAAATTTGTACCCCAAATTGTCCAAAATCGCCCAAAACACTTACCTTAACTTCTTGTTAAAGCATTAACCACCGTCACCACAAATAATGCTGATAAAGCCCGGAAAACTACTGAGTAAAATTGAAGGACCTCAGGATCTAAAAAAACTGGATCAGGCCCAATTGGTCAGGCTTTGCGAAGAGCTTCGTCAATTTATTGTGGATAACGTATCAGTATACGGAGGGCATTTCGGTGCGAGCCTGGGTGTCGTGGAATTGACCGTTGCTCTTCACTACGTCTTCAATACACCCGAGGATCAACTGGTGTGGGATGTGGGGCACCAAGCCTATGGGCATAAGATTTTAACAGGTAGAAGAGACTCATTTCATACCAACCGGATGTACAAGGGTATTTCCGGATTCCCAAAAAGAAAGGAAAGCAAATACGATACTTTCGGAGTAGGACACTCCTCCACTTCCATTTCTGCTGCTCTTGGGATGGCAATGGCATCCAAGTATAAGGGTGATGAAAACAAACAACACATCGCTGTAATAGGTGATGGTGCGCTTACAGGTGGAATAGCATTCGAAGGCTTGAATCATGCAGGTGTTTCTGATTCCAATATTCTTATCGTGCTCAATGACAACTGCATGTCGATTGACCCGAATGTTGGAGCGCTTAAAGATTATCTGACCGACATTACGACTTCAAAAACCTACAATAAGTTAAAAGATGAAGTTTGGAACTTGTTGGGCAAGTTGTCTCACTTTGGCAAGAATGCGCAGGAGATTGTTTCTAAAATTGAAAATGGAATAAAGTCAACCCTGCTGAGTCAGAGTAATTTTTTCGAGTCACTCAACTTAAGATATTTCGGCCCCGTAGATGGTCATGATGTTGATCATCTCGTGGCAGTACTTTCTGATTTAAAGCAAATCAAAGGCCCAAAAATTCTTCATTGCGTAACGGTTAAGGGAAAAGGTTATGGCCCTGCAGAAACCGGCAACAAGACAACATGGCACGCTCCCGGCACTTTTGATAAGATTACGGGGGAAATTCACAAGAAGGTTTATGAGAAACCACAGCCACCCAAGTACCAGGATGTATTTGGACATACGCTGGTAGAGTTGGCAAAAGAAAATGACAAGATCATGGGAATCACCCCAGCAATGCCATCTGGTTCGTCTATGAACATCATGATGAAAGAGATGCCAGATCGCGCGTTTGATGTGGGCATTGCAGAGCAGCACGCAGTTACGTTTTCAGCGGGGCTTGCCACTCAGGGTTTGATTCCATTCTGTAATATCTATAGCTCGTTTATGCAAAGGGCCTATGATCAGGTAGTGCATGACGTCTGTATACAGAATCTGCCTGTGAATTTTTGCCTTGACAGGGCTGGTTTTGCAGGGGCTGATGGACCAACGCATCATGGGGCGTACGACATCGCCTATTTCAGGTGTTTGCCAAATATGATCGTTTCGGCTCCCATGAACGAGAGGGAGTTGCGAAACCTGATGTACACGGCCTCGCTTCCGAGGAAGGAGCAGGCTTTTTCGATTCGATACCCCAGAGGGCAGGGTGTGATGCCAAACTGGAGGACGCCATTTGAAGAAGTGGCGATTGGGAAAGGTCGCAAAATCAAGGACGGAGAGGATTTGGCTATTCTGACGATTGGCCATATAGGCAACTATGCTGTGGAGGTTTGCGAAAAACTTTCAGTGCAGGGAATTGAGGTCGCACACTATGATCTCAGGTTCGTGAAACCAATTGATGAAGAGTTGCTCCATGAGGTCTTTAAGAATTATTCCAAAGTAATAACCGTTGAGGACGGTTGTGTTCAGGGGGGCTTTGGAAGTGCCGTTTTGGAATTTATGGCGGACAATCAATACCAGGCTCATGTAAGAAGGTTAGGAATTCCTGATCAAATAATTGAGCACGGTGAGCAAATCGAGTTGCACGATGAGTGTTCCTTTGGGCCCGAAGGAATTGAGAAAGCGATAATTGAACTTTTGGAACCGGTCGGCAAGCCCGTCTGATCAATCAATGACATCAATTCATGCTGAGAGACACGGACAGGGCTATCCCCTCATAGTCCTGCATGGCTTTTGCGAAACGAGCGCCATTTGGAAGCCGATGATTGGGCATTTGCCGGATGGCATTGAAGTGATTGCTGTTGATCTTCCTGGCTTCGGTAAGTCAGTGCTGCCGGACGGGAAATTTTCCATTGCTGACATCGGGCTAAGGCTCATCGATTGGATCGATGCTGTGAAAATTCCCAGGTCAGTTATCGTTGGGCACTCATTGGGAGGATACGTGGGACTGTCAATGCTGGCTCAGGCTCCTGACCTGTTTTCTGCTTTTGTCCTGTTTCAGTCCACTGCGCTGGCAGATACACCTGAGAAAAGGGAAAATCGAAACAAGGTGATCGAATTCGTGAATGGGAACGGGCTCGAAGCCTATATCAGGAATTTCGTTCCCTCTTTATTCAAAATCAGACGAAATGAAGATGTTGATTTTGCCTTGAAAATCGCCTTTCAGACTCAAAAAACCACTTTTATAAGCTATACGGAAGCAATGCGAGATCGACCATCAAGCGAGCTATTACTTGCTGAATCCAAGGTGCCAATTTCAATAATTGCAGGTGCCGATGACCCCGTTGTTCCGCTTGCCAGCGCGCGTACTCAAGCGGAGCTGAACCCCTCAATCGATCTGATGGTGCTGGACGGTGTAGGTCATATGGGCATGCTGGAGGCCAGGGAGCGATCTGCAGCCCAGCTGGCGAACGTTGTTTCAGCGATCAAATCGAGAAGCTAACCAGCCGGGGCGTTCTTGGATTTTACCCCAAAACTGTGCTAAATTGTATTGTTTTCTCATATATTTGAGTTACCAGTTGACAGTAGAGCGGTATAGATTATTATATTTGTTATCCTGAAAGAAAATAACGATAAATAAATAGCATCATGGATGAAGTTTTACCCTCATATGATTCGTGGAATAATCTAGCTGCGAATATTGCAATGGCGTGCTGGGCAGCTGGTTTGCTCGTGATTTTGGGTTATTTCCTGAAGTTGGCGATCACTTCGGACAGTAAGACCAAGTACGATTTTATCAACAAATATGAGATTAAGGTGCTTTGGATAGCTTCTCTGATCATTGTGGTTGGAGCCTGCTTCTTTGCCAATGCCAATATCATTGAACTTAATGCCCTGTGGATTTTCGTTCGTGTGTTCACAACCGTGTCCATGGGTATGATCGTAGCCTTGATCATCCAGAACCTTTTGAAGTTTTACTATCCATTCTTTATAGAAAAGAGATTGAAGGTTCTTCGCTATAAGCCACGGATTTCTCCAAAGACTGGCAAGCCAATGAAGCTGCTCAGTGAAGAGGAGGAAGATGCTTACCTCGATGAGGGTATGCAGGCTGAAGAGAACCTGTTTTCCATGGACTATGATGTGTGGAAGGATGATGAAACAGGCTATATCAAAATAGAAAAATACGCTGGTCACCTTCATGCTATCCAGTGCCCTGAGTGTAACTACCAGACCTTTAAGGTTGTTCGTGAAGAGATTATAAAGGAGCCTACGGCTACTGAAGAAGGAGAGCTGTTGAAGCACTATCAGTGCGGTTACTGTGGTAACAAGGCTCGTAAGACCGTGCACCTCAAGACCTCCTCTAAGCTTCAGGAGTCTCAGGCAGCAACAGCGTAAGCTGATAAACCCAGTAGAAAGAGATTTGACCACCTGTCCCCGACAGGTGGTTTTTTTATGGCCTGGGTGAGCCCACCCAACCGTGCCATGTCCTTCACCTGTTTGTCCCAAGCCCGCTATAGGCTTGTCAATTCACATAGAAATAGGTGATGGCGTTCTTCTATAGCCCTTAACGCAAGCAGTTGTCACACTTTGGCGAGCATTTAAAACAGGAGCTGAACTCTTCCACCTTGTCAGTGGGTATGGGGGCTGTGGATCCCAACCAGCA
>DAORAG010000010.1:0-17539 GCA_035344095.1 Cyclobacteriaceae bacterium
TATAAGATAACATCAGTGTGTGTCTTGTGCATTGCCTCCATCTTTTCTCTTCAAGCGCAAAACACGGCTGATATTCAAATCGCGAAAGAGTATGAATTAAAAGGTGAAAAAGAAAAGGCTTTAAGTGTTTATGAAGATCTGGCAAAAAATTTCGGCAACGTTCCATTAATTCACAACGACTATTTAGCCCTGATGTTGGACCTGGGCAAATACAAGGATGCCGAGGATTATGTCGAAAAGCTTATCAAGCGCCTTGATGACCGGATTACTTACCGGCTCGACCTGGGTCTGGTGTATATGAAGGCGGGTGACGTGCAGAAAGCCGAGAAGCAATTTAAATCCGTAATAAAGGCAAGCGCAGCTGATGTTTATAAAGTAAAATCTATTTCGGATTATCTCGCCTCACACCGACTGACTGACTATGCGGTGATGGCAATGCAGGAAGCCCGTCAGGTTCATTCCAACAACACACTGTTTACGCTTGAGTTGGCAAACCTTTACCGGCTGCAGGGCAACCGCGATGCGATGGTAGAAGAGTATCTGAACTATGTAACGCAGACACCGGGCAATATCAACTACGTAAAAAATCTCCTTCAAATACTACTGACAAGGCCTGAAGAAATGGAAGCGCTCGAAAATCTGCTTTACCAAAGAGTGCAGCGGTTTCCGGATTCCGAGGTTTATTCAGATTTGCTGATCTGGGTAAACCTCCAACAGAAAAATTTCTATGGTGCTTTTATACAGGCTCGTGCCTATGACAAGAGATTTCGTAAGGAGACTTCAAAGACACTCGAGATCGCCAATATCGCTTTGAGCAATGAAGATTTTGAAAATGCGGACAAAGGCTACAGTTACGTTGTAAAAGAATTTAACAACACGGACAACTACCTGCCCGCACGCCTTGGTCAAATCAGAGCCCGCGAAGCCAAAGTGAAAAAGAGCTATCCTGTCAATCGAGATTCGGTGCGATACCTGATACAGGAGTATCAATCATTTACCGACAATTATCCTGACAACCCCAATGCGTACGAAGCACTGTTGAACCAGGCGTTGCTGTATGCTTACCTCCTTGATGAGAAGGATGCCGCTATCGACAAGCTAAATGAGTTGATTGAAAATCCACGCGTGGCACCGTACATCAAGGCAAAAGCAAAACTGGAATTGGGCGACATCTACATGCTGAAAGAAGAGCCATGGGAGTCAACGCTACTGTACTCACAGGTGGAACGCTCACAAAGAGAAACACCAACAGGCTATGAGGCGAAGCTTAGAAATGCCAAGTTATCCTATTACAAAGGCGAGTTCGCGCTGGCGCAGGAGCATCTTGATATTTTGAAAGAGGCGACTACACGCGAAATCGCCAATGATGCCATGGACCTCAGCATTCGGATAAAGGAAAACACAACGTTCGATAGTGCAGGAACGGCCCTGAGCGAGTTTGCCGCAATCGAACTTCTGTTGTACCAAAACAAAGTGGATACAGCATTGGCCAGGATGGCTACCTTGAAAGAAGGAGTAGTAAAAGGACACGCTGAAAAGATTTCCAACACATCAATCCTGGATGACCTCTATTGGCTTGAAGCAAATGTGCGATTGAAGAGGGCGGAGTTTGACCAGGCCTACGCATTGCTGCAGAAGATTATGGAGGAGTATGGTGATGACATCCTTGCTGATGATGCATTCTTTATGCAAGGTGAGATCATGGAACTTTATAAAAAGGAAAAGGAACTTGCGATGGAGATCTACCGTGAATTCCTCAACAAGTTTCCCGGGAGCGTGTATGCAGCGGAAGCACGCAAAAGATATCGCCAGATGCGTGGCGACTTTGACAATATCCCCAACCAGTAGGCGTAAATTAAGCCGTCATCTATTTCGCAAAAAAGTTTAGCTTTACTCAATGGCTTTAGTCTTGAGAAAGTTCACCGTTTTCTCATTGTGGCTTATCCTTCTCAGTTGTGCCACGGAAGAAGAAAAAACAGAAGTGTTTTGTAGCAATCCATTATTTCCGTTTTTCTGCCCCAGCGCGGGTAAATGTTGTTCGCTCCCAGTGTATGGAAAAAATGTGGGCGAATGCTACAGCTCACTTTCAGAATGCGCATCTACTGGCCAGTCGTGCGAAAGCTGCACGATAGAACCCAACAACACCGTTGCACAAGCATACATTTATGCAAACTGGGACTGTGCGGGTTCAACGGCCTGTGAAACTGCACTGGGTGGGACTGAAGGAACAGCGGGTCCTTTCTGCGAAATGGCTACCTGTACATCATGGGGAGAGAAATTTGCTCCAGGCGCATATACCTGTGTGAATCTGCCATCACAATCACCGGGCATAGGCTCACCACCCAACGGAAAATGTTTTGAGGTGGGAGACTTCTAAGTCAACGGGAGAAGTGAATCGCCAACTTTGATCAATCCTGTTTTTAGTACTCTTGCAGTAATTCCACCGCGGCCTCGCATCGCATGGTATCCGCCTTTGCCAAGATTCTGCTCCATTCGTGAGCACGGATGACATTCTCCGGTGTATTCAAGAATGGCTTCACCGAGTTGAAATGATTTTCCCTTCAGTGAATTAAGATTCAATTCGCGAATGACAATATTTCTTCGAGTAAGCAACGGATCAATGCGATCACGCCCGAGAAATGATGCGACAGTTATAAGGTCTTCGGATTGAATGAGCGTGACTTGTCTCGTGCCGTTGTTTGCTTTATAGTGATCTCCGTCCAGTCCTTTTCCTTCTATGGCCACGACTTGTTCAACCGATTTTGGCAACTGAACTCTTGCCGGTCGAACGCTGATTGACTCCACCACTCCTGTACGAAAATAAGTGTTTAATAAAGTAGACAAATCTTCAGCCATACAATGCTTCGCGTGTTGTGACACTATATTAGAAATTATCTCTAACTTTTGACCCATCAACCTATGCTATGAGAAAATTTGTAACAATTATTCTAACGTTGGTCGCCACTGCGACCCTCGCTCAGTCCAATACAAAAGCACTTGTTGGCGGCACTTTGATCGATGGATTTGGAGGAGCTCCACTTCGAAATAGTGTCGTCATCATTGAAGGCGATCGTATCAAGGCGATCGGCCAGGTAGGTCAGCTTGCTATTCCTGCTGGAGCACAAGTGATTTCAACAGAGGGCATGAGCGTGTTGCCCGGTCTGTGGGACATGCACGTTCACCTGATGATCAACGGTCATAGCGACTACACGCATTGGGACAAAACATACTTACCTCTTCTCGAGAAGGTAATCATGCCAGCATCAGCGCATCAACTGTTGATGGCAGGCGTCACCAGCGCTCGCGATCTTGGTGCGCCATTGCAAGCCAGTATCAATGTGAGAGATAGAATTAACAAGGGCGAACTACCGGGCCCAACGATGTACATGTCCGGACCATTTATTCAGCATGCACCTTATCCTGGCACGGAAGCATTTCGCTGGGGAACTAGTGGGGAACAAGATGCCCGAAACAAAATCAAGCAATTGGCGAAAGCAGGGGTCAACTGCATCAAGCTGATTGATCAGGATCAAATGACGATGCAGGAAGTGATGGCGGTAGTTGACGAAGCGCATAAAAATAAATTGCGGGTGGTCGCCCACTCGCACCGGCCTGAAGAAATTCGCAGAGGCCTGAAAGCTGGTGTTGATTGTTTTGAACACACAGGTCTTTCGTCAGCGCCAGAATATCCGGCCGATATTATAGAAATGATTAAGGAACGGACGGCACAAATGAATCTCGGACCGCTGTTCTGGACACCCACCGTTGAAGGGCTTTACAATTATGAATATCAAAGAGACAACCCGGAAGCCCTTGACAATGATTCATGGCATCTGGATCTGCCAGATTCTATCATCCAGGACATTAAACAGTCAATTCAAAAACCCGGACAGCTTTCCTACTTTCAGCTTAACCCAATCAGACGCCCAACATTGGAACGAAAGGTAAACCAATTGAAAGATGCAGGAGCGGTTTTACTAATCGGAACAGATAGCGGCATACCTATGAAATTCCATAGCCAGAGTACCTGGCACGAACTGGATGTGTGGGTGAATGAATTTGGTTTCGACCCAATGTATACCATTCGTGCTGCTACCTACTGGCCATCTGTTGCCATGGGTGTGGACAAGGATTATGGAACCATCTCTGAAGGAAAGTACGCTGACATCATTGCAGTGAAGGGTGATGTACTTCGATACATTGACCTTCTACAGAATGTGGATATGGTGATCAAGCACGGGAAGAAAGTGAAATAGATGAAGTCAGTTTTCAGAGGCTTTCTTCTGTTGGCGATCACATTGGTCGTTGTTCTTGTTGTCAATACAGTTCGGTTCGAAAGCAAGCAGCTGAATGTGCAAGTTGTGCCAGCACCGCCTCTGACGGATCTGGCGCTTGAACATTTCCAGCAAGCAGTCAGAATCAAAACCATTTCATTTGGAGATACTATTCCACCAGACTCCAGTCAATTTTTTGCATTCCATCGGTTTTTACGATCCGCATATCCGAGAGTACATGAAAACCTGGCTCTCGAAAAAGTAAAAGACTACAGTTTGCTCTACAAGTGGGAAGGGAGTAATCCTTCTGCAAACCCTATTGTGCTGATGGCTCATATGGACGTGGTGCCCGTTGAACCGGGAACTGAGTCAATTTGGACAGTAGATCCATTTGGAGGCGTAATCAAGAACGATACAATTTGGGGCCGTGGAACAACGGACGATAAGATGAATCTTATCGCGATGATGGAGGCGGTCGAAACTTTGCTGGCCAGCGGATTTACACCATCACAAACAATTTACTTTTCATTTGGCCATGACGAAGAGATAGGAGGAGCCGGGGCGATTGCAATTGCCAGCCTTCTTAAATCCAGAAATATTAGCGCCAGCTTAGTGCTTGATGAGGGCGGAATAATTACACTGGATAAAGTACCTGGAGTAAGTCAACCCGTTGCACTTATCGGAACTTCAGAAAAAGGATATTTATCACTCAATCTATCCGTAGAGGTAAATGGCGGACATTCGTCCATGCCAGGAACGGAAACGGCAATCGACATTTTGTCGCGCGCAATTCTAAAGCTGCGCGACAATCCATTTGAAGCGGGTTTTTCAAAATCCACATCGGACTTTATGGACTATGTGGGACCGGAGCAACCTTTCTTGCAAAAGATGTTCTTCGCGAACCGATGGTTATTTGAAAGTGTAATTATTGGGATTTATGAAGGAAGCGCTGGTGGGAACGCGATGGTGAGGACAACGATCGCACCAACTATCTTTAATGCGGGGATCAAGGACAATATTATTCCAACCATTGCAAGAGCGACCATCAACTTCCGGTTGTTGCCCGGAGACTCACGAGAGGCAGTTATCGAAAAGGTGAAATACATCTTAGCAGACGATCGCGTCAAAGTGGAGCCAACTGCATTTGGTAATGAGCCCTCTAAAGTGACACCAACAGATGGCATCGCTTTTAAAGCTGTGGAAAGATCGATACGCTCTACATTTGACAACACAATCGTTGCCCCCTTTCTGATGGTTGGAGCGACTGATTCACGGCACTTTAGCGAAGTTTCGGACCAGATCATCAAATTTAGTCCCATGAGTGATCCTATTGGCTTTCATGGAATTGATGAACGCATCAGTGTTGATGGTTTTCGACATGGCATTTGGTTTTATGAACAGTTGATCCGCTCGTTCAATGAGTAGTCCAGAAATGAATTTCCATACCCGCAAGTGGGTAAAACCTGAAGATCTGAATCCTAATCAGACATTGTTTGGCGGTCGACTGCTACAATGGATAGACGAGGAGGCGGCACTTTACGCAGTGATCCAATTGGAGAACACCCACATCGTTACCAAATTTATTTCAGAAATAAATTTTATCTCAGCTCCACGGCAGGGTGATATTATTGAAATTGGAATTCTTGCTACTGAGTTTGGACGAACGTCAGTTACACTTCGTTGCGAGGTGCGAAACAAAATGACACGTCAGCCCATTCTCTCCATCGAGAAGCTCATCTTCGTTAATCTAGATGAGAACGGAAAACCAAAACCACACGGCAAGACCAGTGTCACCTACGTTAAAGATCGATTTGACGACAAGTAGCTATTCGCTTCTCAGCGCGTCTACTGGATTTGAGTTGGCCGCTTTGATGGATTGATAACCCATCGTAATCCACGCAACAAAGAATGAGACGACTCCGGCAAGCACATATACGGTGACACCAATATCTGTTTTATAAGTATAGCCGCTAAGCCACCAGTTAACACCGTACCAGGCGAGGGGCACCGCAACGGCAAAGGCAATGAGGATCAATTTGCCAAACTCGCGTGAGAGCAGTACAACAATGCTGGCGACCGAAGCGCCTAACACTTTTCTGATTCCGATTTCTTTGGTTCGCTGCTCTGCAGTGAAAGTAGTGAGCGCAAAGAGCCCTAGGCAAGCGATTATGATCGCCAAGCCCGAGAAGATTGTGAATAATTCTCCAAGTCTTTCTTCAGACTGATACATTCGTTCAAAGTCTTCGTCAAGAAATGAATATTCGAAAGGCTGTCCAGGAGCAAGTTTCTTCCAGGTCGATTCTAACGACTGAATTACGTTTTGTGTGTTATCAGCTCTGAATTTGAAACTGACATTGCCATCATTTTTTCCGAGGTAAAAGGCGAGCCCTGAAATGCTTTCTTTCATCGTTGAGAAGTGAAAATCCTCAACAATACCAACCACCGTCCAGGTAACAATATTTTCGGGTTTAGGCGCTCCTTCAAAAGAATGAATTTGGCTTCCGATTGGGTTGTCACCCAGATCAAGCCTCCGAACAAGAGTTTCGTTAAGTACCAACGCCATTGAGTCAGAGGGAAAATCAGCAGAAAACCAGCGACCCTCAATTAAATTGATACCGAATGTTTTCAAATAGTCATGATCCGCAGCCCACATCTGCGTTGCGCTCATGTTCTCAGTGTTCGATTCCTGTCCTGCTTTCCAAAAGGAGGAATTGCTTCGAGATGACCACTCGTTTTCAACCGGAAGATATCCGGAAATCGTTCCAGATTCGATTCCTGCAATCTTTAAAGCCTCCTCTTTAAATGGATCAACGCTATTGGGCCGGAGCGCATAGGCATCATGAACAATGATCACTTGCTCCTTGTCAAAACCCAGATTCTTATTTTGGATGAAGGCTTGTTGCTTACCAATCGTAATCGTGCCGATGATGAGGAAAATAGAAATCACAAACTGAAAGACCACAAGGTAGCTGCGAATGGAACCGCTTTTTGCTCCAGAACTGATGCTGCCCTTGAGGGCTTGAATAGGTTTGAATCCCGAAAGAAAAAATGCAGGATACAAACCAGCAAGCACACCGATAACGAGTGCGGTTACCGTCAGCCCAGTATAAAATTCATAACTCCCAAATGGCAAACTTAACTGCCGGTCGGCAATTGAGTTGAACCGAGGTAACATCAAATACACAATGCCAACAGAAAGCAATATGCCGATGGCGGTTACTACAAAAGATTCTGTGAGGAATTGTCTTACTAAATGCTTTCTTAATGATCCCATCACTTTCCTTACCCCGATCTCCTTCGCGCGATTGCCCGACCGTGCAGTTGATAAGTTCATAAAGTTGATACACGCGATAACAAGAACTAAAGCAGCAATGGAACCAAACAGGTACACGTAGGTGATATTTCCATTGGCTTCAAAATCACCTTTCACGTTTGAGTGTAAGTGGATATCACGAAGAGGGGTGAGGCTCAGGTCGTATTTATTACCTGAAGCTCGGAATTTATCCAAGGTAAAATCACCACCGAAAACACCGGCAAGTTCTGGACCATAGTGTGTGTCCATAAAGGCTGGTAGCTTAGCCTCAAGGTCTTTGGCCCTTGCATCAGGTCGAAGCAGCAAGTAGGTAGAGAAATTCTCAGAGAGGAACGAAGTTTCCTTTGCTTCTTTTGCAATGGGCGGCCAGTCGCCTACCATGGACACCAGAATGTCGAAATGAAAGTGTGATGCATCCGGTATGTCATCGTAAACCGCTTTTACCGTCATGTGATAGTTGTTATCCAGAATCAGGGATTTACCAAGCGCATTTTCCCCTGGATAATATTTATCAGCGATCTTTTTACTGATCGCCACACTCATTGGTTGATTCAAAGCTTTGAAAGCATTTCCTTCCAGCACATTTACAGAGAAAATTCTAAAGAACGTGCTGTCGGTCCATATTACCCCATGCTCTTTGATATTCTCTCCTTCGTCATTTGTTTTTACCAGGTACGAGCCGGCACTCCGAAAGCGAACAGCGGACTCAACTTCGGGGTAATCATCGATCAACGCTTGCGCTTCAGGCGCGCTTCGATAGCTCATCTTAAATTGATTGCCACCAAATTTTACATCGGCATCAACTCGATAAATCCGATCGGCATTTTCATTGTAGGAATCGTAGCTCAACTCATTCTGTATGTACAAGACAATGACAAGGCATGCAGCAAGGCCGAACGCAAGACCTGTCACGTTAATGATGGTATAGAATCTTTGGCGATTGAGATTGCGCCACGCGATTTTTAGATAATTCCTGATCATAGATTTTGGGGAAGGAGTTTCAATAGTTTGTTTTTGCACATGCTGAATACCGCTGGCGTTTCCGAAAGCGCGAAGCGAGTGGTGATAGGCCTCGAGAAAACGTACACCAGATTTCATCTGCTCTTCAACGAGTGAGCAAACGTGATCGAGCACTTCATCTTTCAGTGAGTCCAGGAAAAGACCCCGTTTGGCGAGGTCTTTTTTTATAAACTCAATATGAGAATCAGTTAGCTGCAGGGGTCTTGGGTTATTCGCTTCTCAGCGCATTGATTGGATTTGAGCTGGCTGCTTTTATCGACTGATAGCCCATCGTGATCCATGCGATGAGGAAGGAGGCAAGACCTGCGATGAGATACACCATCACGCCAACCTCGACTTTGTAGGTGTAGCTTTCAAGCCACCATGACACAGCGTACCATGCAATAGGGACAGCAATAACGAACGCAACGATAATCAGTTTGCCAAATTCTTTTGAGAGTAATAGCACTATGCTGCTGACAGAAGCACCCAAAACTTTTCTGATGCCAATTTCTTTCGTGCGTTGCTCGGCAGTGAATGAGGTCAACGCAAACAATCCTAATGAGGCCACGATGATGGCGAATATGGAGAAGATTCCGAATATCTGACCCAGTCTCTGTTCAGACTTGTACATGTCGCCAAAGTCATCATCCAGGAATGAGTATTGGAAAGGCTGACCGGGGGCCATTGTCTTCCACGTGCTTTCAATTGACTTGATTACTTCCTGTGTATTTGCTGCTTCGAAGCGGAAGCTGATTCTACCGCTGCTACGTCTCAGGAAAAGCGCCAGAGGCGTAATGTTTTGTTTGAGGGATTCAAAATGGAAATCCTCCAGCACCCCAATGATTGGCATGGACACCGTGTTGGGTCTACCTTGTTCATTGAGGCCACCGCCAAATGTTGAAATCTCTTTACCGAGCGGATCGCCTTTATAGTTGAACATATCGACCGCGGCCTGATTGATGATTACAGCGTTGGAGTCGGATGGAAAATCTCTGGAGAAATCGCGGCCCTCAATTATTTTCATGCCAAGTGTTTTCACATAATCGTAATCCACTGACCAGATTTGCAAACTCACCATATTGTCCTGCGAAGGATCAGCGCCTTGAGGCCAATACACATTGTCATTGCGACTGGTACCAGACACAGGAAGGAAACCAGAAATCGAGCCGGACTGGATCGCTGGATTTTTTAGCACTTCATTTTTAAAAGACTCGAGCTGATCCCCCATGGCGTAGGCATCTTTGATCACAATAACCTGATCTTTGTTAAACCCAATTTTTTTATTTTGAATGTAGGACAACTGTTGCTGCACGGTAAAGGTGCCAACCAGCAATACGATTGAAATACCAAACTGAAATACCACGAGGCCGCTACGTATCAAACCGCTTCGCATGCCCAGGGACACGTTACCTTTCAGCACGTTGATTGGACGGAAAGCGGAGAGGAAGAATGCTGGATAGGTGCCGGCAAAAATCCCAACGATGATTGAGAAGCCAAAGACGATCAGGAAGAACAAGGGATCTGACCAGGGAATAGTCAGCTGGCGAGCCGCAAGATTGTTAAACCAAGGTAACGCGATGCTCGCAAACAATAATGCGATTGCAAAAGAGAGAATGCTGAGCAAGATCGACTCCATTAAGAACTGATTAACCAGATGAGATCTCAATGATCCCATCACCTTGCGCATACCCACTTCCTTGGCGCGATTGGATGAACGAGCCGTTGAAAGATTCATGAAGTTGATGCAGGCGATGAGCAAAATGAAAAGTGCCACCGCGCCAAATAGGTATACATAGGTGATATCACTATTGGGTTCGAATTCGGCAGTTAAATCTGAATGAAGGTGGATGTCGGTAAGCGGGCGAAGTGTCCACTCAATTTTGTTACCCGCCTGGTTGAATTTTGCCATGTCGGCTTCAGGCCCCAAAATCATTTTTATCAAAGGGGTGACATACTTATCCAGCATAGCTGGAAATTTTGCCTGCAGGTCAGCTGCACTTGCCCCTTCGCGGAGAAGGACGTAAGTGTTGAGGTTGTTGCTAAGCCACTGATCGTCTTTGCTCATCGGCACAGTTTCCAGCGACATGAGAAAATCAAAATGGAAATGACTTTCTTCCGGCATGTCTTTAAATATTCCCGTGATCTTGTATGATGCATCATCATCCATTATCAACGTTTGATCCAGCGCATTCTCTCCGGGAAAATATTTTTTCGCAGCGTGCTCACTGATAATAACGGTGTTCGGTTCAGTCAATGCATATTCCGGATTCCCACTTACAAAGGGAATTGTAAATATTTTTAACACGTCATTATCAGCGTAGGCGATCTTCTCCTCCCTAGTATTCTCAATATCTCTCTTCACCAGAAACGCTCCGCTCTGATAGAATCGTGCTGCCACTTTTACTTCAGGATAGTCTTCCTCCAGCGCGGCAGCCATTGGTGCGGAGGATGTGGCAAGACGCAAATGATTTCCATTGAAAAGAATTTCATTGTCGATGCGATAAATCCGATCTGCGTATTGATGATGACGATCGTAACTCAGTTCGTTAATGATATAAAGTACGATCACCAGGCAGCTGGCGATACCGATGGCCAGACCCGACACATTGATGAAAGAGTAGAAACTCTGTTTTTTAAGATTGCGGAAGGCAATCGTGAAGTAATTTTTAAGCATTGCTTTGACTATTGAATTTTTCGATTGAATACTTTGCTGTTGAGTTGCTTGAATACCAGCTGTGTTACCAAAGGTGCTGATCACCTCGCGATAGGCTTCGATAAATTTTTCTCCCGACTGCATTTTCTCCTCGACAGCTGTACAGATGTGATCGACCAGCTCATCCTCCAGTCCTTCGTACACCAGTCCGCGACTGTGAAGATCTTTGATGATGTAGGAAATATGTTCGTTGGTGAGTTGCACGGTTACTCTAGATATACTTTACCTGAAGCACAGCCGACATTGTTTTGATAAAGTCCATGAACTCCGAGACACGATCACCTACCAGGTTGGTGCCCGCTGGCGTGATGGTGTAGTATTTTCTCACTCGTTTTCCCATCAGCACAGTTTCGGTTTGTAGCAGGCCTTCGGCCTCCAGCTTGTGAAGCGCAGGGTAAAGTGCACCTTCGGTGAGCAGAATTCTGCCATCAGAGAGTTCTTTGACCCGTTGCGTGATTTCGTACCCATACATTCTGCCATTATCTTTTAAGACTTTAAGCAGGATAGTTTGCAGGGTGCCTTTTAGTAGTTCAGGGGAATGCATAAATGATCAATACATAAGAGAATTATGCATAAGACGTCTTGCCCTTGGCAGAAGTTGCATTTTCCGTCAAGAATTAATTGAAAACCGCGTTTTCAGTAACTATTGTCACATAATTCGCTGAGAAGGATCATCAAGCCCTTTGATGATCCTCATTAGAAAAGGGGGTTTCTGAGCCTAGTTTTGACTTACAAACGAACCCCTAAAGCCATGAAAAATTTATTGATTTTGGGAGCGGGAACGGCTGGCACGATGATGGCCAACAAGCTGTATAAAGAACTCGACCCCCTGACATGGAAGATCACCATCGTTGATCGTGATGAGAAGCATTATTACCAACCCGGATTTCTCTTTGTTCCTTTTGGTGTTTATCAACCCGAAGACGTTGTAAAACCAAAAGCGAAATTTTTACCCAGAGACGTGGACTTTCAGATAGCGGAGATCGATAAGATCAAAGCTGAGAAAAATGAAGTGCTGTTGGACAACGGGAGAACACTTCCCTATGACCTACTGATAATAGCCACGGGCACAGTGCCTGTGCCAGAGGAAACTCCCGGCCTGAAGGGAAAACTTTGGTACAAGGATATCTTCGATTTCTACACCTATGAAGGCACTACCCGGCTTGCCAAAAAACTGGAAACATGGAAAGGTGGCAAGTTGGTGATTAATCTCGCGGAGACGATCATTAAATGCCCGGTTGCTCCTCTTGAGTTTGCCTTTCTGGCTGATGCCTACTTCACTGAAAAAGGAATCCGTGAGAAAGTAGATATCTCCTATGTAACACCATTGCCAGGAGCCTTTACAAAACCGAAAGCTACTGCAATGCTGAGTCGCTTGCTGAAGGAAAAAGGAATCACCGTAGTTCCAGACTTCTACCTGGAGAGAGTGGATGAAGATCGCAAAATGCTGATCTCTTATGATGAAGTTGAAGTTCCCTTTGATCTGCTTGTGTCTGTGCCAGTAAATAAAGGTGACGAAGCAATCGAGCGCAGTAACATGGGTGATGAAGATGGTTTGAATTTCATTCCTACAGATAAAGAAACATTGAAGTCAAAAAAATACGACAACGTATTTGTGATCGGGGACGCCACCAACGTTCCGGCTTCCAAGGCGGGGTCCGTTGCTCACTTTGAGGGTGAGATATTGTTGGAGAATATTTTAAGCTACATCAATGGCCAGCCTCTTGAGGCACGCTTTGATGGTCACTCCAACTGCTTTATCGAAACCGGCTTTGGTAAGGCGGCCCTGATCGACTTCAATTATGACACAGAACCGCTGCCTGGCGTATACCCCTGGCCAATTGTTGGCCCGATGGGTTTGCTTAAAGTAAACCGTGCTAACCACTATGGCAAGCTCATGTTCAAGTGGGTGTATTGGCATATGCTATTGACTGGCAAAAAACTTCCAGTGAGCACGCATATGTCAATGGCTGGAAAAGTAACAACTGTATAAAACAACGTAAACCCCAAAATTATGGAAACCATGACAATGAACGCTCAGCACATCGAAGTCAACGAGGAGGGCTATATGAAAGACCCCACACAGTGGACTGAAGAATGGGCACACGAAGTTGCCCGTGAATACAACATTACGCTCACAGATAAACACCTTGCTTTGCTGAAGTGGCTCCGCGAAAAACACAATGAAGGTGTTGCTCTCAATATCCGCAAGGTAGGTAAGTCAGGCCTTGTTGATGTTAAGGAATTCTATCAACTGTTTCCGGGTGGACCACTGAAGATCTCCAGCAGGATTGCAGGAATTCCCAAGCCTGTTAGCTGTGTTTAGTTTAAACTTCAAAAAACGTTAAAGCCATGACCGAAACATTAGAGACACCTGTAACCGCCAAAGCTGGGGCTACAGTTAAAAAAGATAACGACACTGTAAAAAAAGTGATTATCATTTGTTCTAAGGGAACGCTGGAGGATGTTTATGCTGCACTCATCATGGCCAATGGCGCATTGGCCGATGGACGCGATGCCAAACTGTTCTTTACATTCTTTGGACTGGATGCGATCACCAAAGCCAAAGCAGACCATCTGCATACAGCGACAGTCGGAAACCCTTCCTTCATGCCAGGTATGCCAACCATGATTGGTGGGCTTCCAGGATTTGAGGCATTTGCATCCTACATGATGCAGAAGCAGATGGACAAGATGGATATTCCTCATGTAACTGAATTCATCGAGATGATTGAAGCGGGCGGAGGAGAAATCTATGCATGCAAACTTGCGGCTGACATGTTCAAATTGAAGAAAGAAGATTTCCTTCCTGAAGTGAAAGACATCATTACGGTAGCCGACATGTATGCTCTGGCTGATGGAGAAGGATCACACTTTATATTCATCTGATTGGGTATTCGGGCGAAGGAAATCACAGGATAACAGCAAAACGCGCGAATTTTAGCGTGTTTTGCTGTTATTTAGGCCTCCGATACAGTAAATTCACTTTGTGAACAGCAGGAAAACCGTCTATCTCGCAGTGGTTTTGTTTGTAGTGTGGTGTGTGGCGTGCGCACTATGGTACTTGTTTTCTGTAAAAGGGCTGACTACAGACCCGGCCACATTTAACGGGCTAGCCAACTCAATTGCCATTGTCGAAATTATTCTGATGACGTTGGGCGCATTTCTTATTGGTTTTCTTGCAGCATTTTATCTCCAGGAAGAGCCACTCCAGAAATGGCGTAACGCCTTTTTTGGAGAAGAGCACGTAAAGAAGGAGGCGCAATTCAGGGTGAAGGCATTGGAGCAGCACAACCATACCCTCACGAGCGAAAAGTCTTATTTGGAACTTCATTATAAAAGTGAGCTTGCGCAACGTGGCCAGCAATTGCAGCAGACTAACGCTGAACTAGAGGCGCGCAGAAGGGAAGTAGAAGAGGCGAAAGCCTCTCAAGCTAATCTGAAAAACGAATTGGAGGAACTTAAGCCTAGAGCTGAGCAGCTTGGAGCGGAAGTATCGCATCTGCGTTTTAAGGTGAAACAACTCGAGTTCGAAAATCAAAATAAATTAGAACTGCGCGTACCGCGCGAAGACGAGATAAACGATCTCACCGAAATACAGGGCATAGGCCCGGCCATTTCGCGTAAACTCTATGCCATGGGAATCTATTCCTTCAAACAAATTAGCCAGTTTGACGACAAGATGATTGATCAAGTTGGCAAGGCACTTAAGTATTTTCCAAAACGCATTCTCCGCGATGATTGGGTAGGCCAAGCGAGACAACTGAGCCAGTGATCAGCCAGCGTCATCTCTATTTACTGATTCGAATCATTTGATTTTCTCTCTTGCTCTGATTTCACTCATAATTTAATTCCGCTTTACGCCCGAAGTTTGTCGTGCCATTTATCGGGTTGAGGAAATGATCCAACAAGGGGAAGAAGTACTACTGCAGGTATCCAATAGAGAAGGGCTAGTCGCCAGGGAGAAGAACAACATCAAAAGTGAATTGCAGTTAAGCATCATGCAAATTGGTCACCTGCTGCGGTTGTTGTGCAAGCACCATGGAGGGCAGCATCCGGAAATTGTGATGGCAGAGAGTCGATTTTCAATATTGGCCGAGGAGATTTTGTTAATGGATCACAAGGAAAAGTGTGCGGATGTATCGCACAGGAGACCTGAGGTTTTGATCATGAAGGAAGAGGCTCAATTTATAAAGTCTTTGTTGCGAGACATTCGAAAATTGACAAACAACT
The DNA here is from genome assembly GCA_035344095.1 of Cyclobacteriaceae bacterium. Classification (GTDB taxonomy): domain Bacteria; phylum Bacteroidota; class Bacteroidia; order Cytophagales; family Cyclobacteriaceae; genus ELB16-189. The sequence continues at coordinate 15,536 of DAORAG010000010.1, forward strand.
ACACACTGCCATCAGGTGCCTGCAAGATCTATGAAGAAGGCTACGCCCGTATGAAGGTTCTGGATGCGAAAGTTGTGTCACGCCTGAGTTCGTTATGAAAAATTCAACATTATGACCCAGCGCATAACCACCAGCCTGATGCTTGTATACTTTTGATTAATAACATGTCTAAAATATGGAAACAACAATAGGCGAACTGACCGTAGCGGATGTGGCTATGAAATACCCTCAGTCAATTGGTATTCTTAACCGATATTTTATTGACTACTGTTGTGGAGGCACAAAATCATTTACCGAGGCTTGTGTTGCAGCAGGACAGGACAGTGACACTGTGTGGGATGAAATCATGACCACCCGATCGGGAGGCGCAGCCGTGGATTTTGAAAAATGGACCGCAGGTCTTTTGGCAGATTATATTGTTGAACAACATCATCACTACGTCAAAGAGGCCATTCCTGTATTAACTGCGCTGTTGGACAAAGTCAGCAAGGTGCATGGTGCTGACCATCCGGAGTTAATGGAAATCAAAATGAAATTTCAAGTCCTGGCTGAGGAGCTATTGCAGCACATGTTCAAGGAGGAGCGCGTGCTGTTTCCAGCGATCAAAGGAAAAAGTGAATTGTCGCTACAGGCGCCTGTTAAAGTGATGGAGGAGGAACATGAGCTGGCCGGCAATTTGATTAAGGAGATACGGTCACTTTCCGGCAACTATACATGTCCCGATGGTGTTTGTATAACATACAGGGCTACCTATCAGCAATTACAACTTTTTGAAGAGGATCTGATGCAGCATGTACATCTTGAAAATAACATTTTATTCAGGAAGATAAGTCACAATTGACAACAGGAGATTAAAATGGAACTCAATCAACATATCCTTAGCGACCTGATCGTGTACATGAAGTATGCCCGGTATCTGCCTGAGCTCAACCGGAGAGAAACATGGGAGGAGATTTGCCAAAGATATGAGGGGATGATGGTCGAAAAATACCCTCAGCTCGTCAGTGAGATTAAGGAAAAGATGAAATGGGTGGAGCAAAAGAAAGTGTTACCGTCCATGCGTGCGATGCAGTTTGCCGGTCCCGCAATTGCTCGCAATCATTCCAGGATTTACAACTGCGCTTACTTGCCGGTGGACAACATCCGTGCATTTTCTGAAACCTTGTTTCTGTTGCTGGGAGGAACAGGTGTTGGATATTCGGTGCAATATCATCACGTAGAGAAATTACCACCCGTAAGTCGGGCGAAGAAAAGAAAACGGTTCTTGATCGGTGATAGCCTTGAAGGATGGGCAGATGCGGTGAAGGTGTTGCTAAAAGGATATTTTGGAGAAAGCAATTACATCCCTGAGTTCGACTATAGTGACATTAGACCCAAGGGCTCGCGTTTGGTAACTGCCGGGGGAAAAGCACCCGGACCGGAGCCGCTTAAAATTTGTATTGCACATGTACAATCTATCCTCGATAGAAAAAACAATGGGCAAAAACTTACCCCGCTGGAATGCCATGATATTCTGTGCCATTTGGCTAATGCTGTTTTGGCGGGTGGTATTCGCAGGTCAGCGATGATTGCGTTGTTCTCACGCCATGATGAGGAAATGCTAACGTGTAAGTTTGGAAACTGGTGGGAGTTGAATGAACAAAGAGGAAGAGCCAATAACTCAGTGGTGTTGCCAAGAGAAGCGGTAGCACGAGACGAGTTTTTTGCATTGTGGAAAAAAATTGAGATTTCAGGATCCGGGGAACCGGGGTTCTACTTTACAAACGATGTGGACTGGGGAACAAATCCATGTTGCGAAATTGCGCTACGACCATTTCAGTTTTGCAACCTTTGTGAAATCAATGTATCGGATGTTGATACACAGGAGGAACTGAACGAAAGGGCCAGAGCTGCCTCATTTCTTGGGACGCTGCAAGCTGGGTTCACTAATTTTCATTACTTGCGAGATGAGTGGCGTGCTACCACCGAGGAGGATGCATTGATTGGCGTGGGCATGACGGGTAT
>DAORAG010000010.1:17639-23133 GCA_035344095.1 Cyclobacteriaceae bacterium
AGGCAGCATACTCAGAAGCGAGGACGTGATGCAATTGTTGGAGCGAATAAAAAAATTCAATGAATGGTGGGTGAAGAAGGGATTCCGCAGGGGTAGCAACACCAACAATGTATCGGCTACTGTATCTATCGAGGACAGTGACTGGAAAAGAGTAGGCGAGTGGATGTGGGAAAACAAGGCCAGTTACAATGGACTCAGCGTGCTCCCTTTTGATTCAGGCAACTACAAACAGGCACCTTTCGAAGACATTACCCGACATGAGTATCTGAACTTAGAGCAAAGTCTGAGCGCATTGGATCTCACCCAGGTTGTCGAAATGGATGATCACACCGATCACAATGCTGAGGCTGCATGTGCGGGTGGCGCGTGCCAGGTCGTTTGAAAAGATGTAATCAGTACGATTTGTTGAATTCTGAGGCATAACTCACAGACTTTGTTCTGTCGTGAGAGGTAATAAACGGTGACATTCTGTTTCATCGTGGGGCGAGTCCCTTAACTTTGGGCGGAAAAAAATTCCATGGCACGCACTCCTTCTACGATGGTTGAATTGGGCACCGATGCCCCGGATTTCCGGCTTGAGGATGTTGTAAGCGGCCAGACAAAAAGTTTGAGCGATGTAAAAGGGAAGCGCGGAACGCTGGTAATGTTCATATGCAATCACTGCCCTTTTGTCAAACACATTAATGAGGAGCTGGTGAAACTGGGAAACGAATTTCCTTCGAAGGGAATTAGCCTGGTAGCCATCAACTCCAATGACGTTGAAAATTATCCGGAAGATCGGCCTGATCTGATGAAAGAGATCGCGCTTACACACGGGTATCGGTTTCCTTATCTGTACGATGAAACGCAAGAGGTGGCGCGGGCCTATGATGCTGCCTGTACTCCAGATTTTTTTCTTTTTGATGCAGATCTTAAACTGGTTTATCGTGGTCAACTGGATGATTCAAGGCCAGGTAACGATATTCCGGTAACGGGCCGGGACTTAAGGACCGCTATGAACGCACTGGTTAACGGAAAAAGGATATCAGCCGATCAACGACCAAGCCTTGGATGCAACATCAAATGGAAGACCTGATCGATCAGGTTGTCTGAACTAGTGTTTCTTCAACAAGCTTTGCAGCTAACTCCAGCACTTGTGTTTTCAATACAGGCAAACAAGCGCTGACTTCGGGTGATAATTCAATGCTTAAAGGCTGGATTTCAGCAATGGAAACAACAAACAGGTAAATCCTCGGCATGCGTCCAAGCAAAATCAAACTCTCTACCAGGTCTTTAAGCCCGATCTCATGTGTACTCATTGCCTTGGGAAAATCTGAAGCAAATCGAGGCTCAATCATTCTTATGCTACCCGGTGGTTTGCCATCCAGCGTGGCATCGACCAATATGATGGAGGCTTCCTGATCGATGTATTCCATCAACTTGAAGCCTCCTGATCCCCCATCAATCACAGAAATTTCGTCCGAAAGACTTTCCTGTTCCAAAAGCTTGGCCAGATGAACGCCAAGCCCTTCATCTCCCATGAGGTAATTGCCCACACCAAGTATCACTATTGGCTTATTCACTCTTATTGGTTTTTTCTTTTTCCTTGTCGAACACGTTTTTATCGATGAATTTCCATCCACCAGCCATAGAAGACATTTCGCCTCTGCCCTCTACATAGTCGTGATAGAAAACAAGGTAGACATGGATAACGGTGAAGAGAATGAAAAACCAGGTTGTCACGTGATGAACGACCCTTAACATAAAGTCACCCCCAAATAATGGGACTACCCAGGAAAACAAATTTGGGAACCACCAGTCGCTCATGGCGGAATAAAGACCAAAGCCGGTCAGGCACTGGATGGCAAAGGCAATGAATGTGAGGAAATAAATAAAGCCAGCCAATCGGTTGTGTCCGATAATTGTCTCTTCCTCTTTCTTTGTCATAAAGATGTCAACCTGGATAACCCGCCACATGTCTTTGAAAAACTGTTTACCAGTAGGAATGAAGTTTTTCCAATCTGCATATTTGTTTCCTACAAACCCCCAGTAGAGGCGGAATAGAAAATTGAAGAAGAACACATAGGCGGCCAGAAAATGAATGAAGCGAACGGTCCCGAACCAATAGCTCTGGTAGGCTTCCTTGCCCGTAAGAATGGCTGGAGGATCACCGATGATTAGGCCGGTGGCAATAAGCGCAACAATACAAGCCGCGTTGAGCCAATGATATACCCTCACAGGAAGTTGCCACACAAAAACCCTACGGAGATATTTTGGCTGTGAAGTTGAAACTGTTGTAGCCATGATTACACCACTTTAATTTTGCTCACATGTTTTCCTTCTTCATCGTATAGATGTACAGCGCAAGCCAGGCAAGGGTCAAAAGAGTGAATGGTGCGCAAGATTTCCACCGGCTGATGTTCATCTGCTATAGGGGTGTCCATAAGAGCTGCCTCATAGGCGGATAGTTTTCCTTCCTTATCTCTTGGAGAGGCATTCCATGTGGTGGGCACCACCAACTGATAGTTCTTGATTTTTTTGTCCTCAATTACTATCCAGTGTGCTAATGCTCCGCGAGGTGCCTCGGTGTGTCCCACACCCATCGCTGTTGCAGGCCAGGTTTCTGGCTTGAATTTCTCTGTGTTCGCCATTCGCGTGTCTCCATTCTTGATGTTATTTATCAGACCATCATAGAATTCCATGGCCCATTGTGCCATCAGCTTGGATTCCAATCCGCGTGCAGCTGTTCTTCCAAGTGTGGAGAACAGTGCAGTAACGGGGACATCAAGTGTGGTGAGTGTACTGTCTACCACTTCCTTGAATTCTTCTCTTCCCCTTGCATACCCAACCAGCACCCTGGCCAATGGGCCCACCTCCATCGCGTGACCCTTCCATCTTGGGGTTTTTAGGTAGCTGTACTTCTCATCCACATTGAGGAAGTCGTAAGGTGGTTTTGGACCAGTGTAATTCAGTTTCGTTTCACCCTTCCATGGATGCAACCCTACACCGTCACCACCTTCATACTCATACCAGCTGTGGCTGATGAATTCCTGAACTTCGCTGTCATTGCGAAGATCTACGTCCATGATGTTGCCGATGTCTTTGTTGAGTATAACGCCCGAAGGGAATTTGTAACTCGACTCATCGCGATAACCGTTCGTTGGCAAGTCGCCATAGGCCATGAAGTTTCCAAGCCCGCCACCGATCGCGCCCCAGTCTTTATAGAACGAAGCGATAGCGATAAGGTCGGGCACATACACTTGCTCAACAAAATCCTTTGCTTGCTTCAGCAGTTGACCTACGTACGCCAGTCTCTCCGCATTGATGGCACTTACATCGTCAATGCCAATGGAGCAAGCCATTCCTCCAACCAGATAATTTGGATGAGGGTTCTTGCCACCGAAGATCGCGTGGATCTTAACTATCTCTTTCTGCCATTCGAGTGCTTCCAGGTAATGGGCCAGGCCGATAAGGTTAATCTCCGCAGGTAATTTATATGCTGGATGTCCCCAGTAACCATTGGCAAAAATTCCAAGTTGTCCACTGTCAACGAATTTTTTGATTCGCTTTTGAATGTCGCTGAAGTACCCTGGTGAACTTTTAGGCCAATGAGAAAGACTCTGCGCGATTTGAGACGTCTGAGCGGGATCAGCCTTCAGCGCGTTCACCACATCCACCCAGTCCATGGCATGGAGATGATAGAAGTGAACAACGTGGTCGTGCATGTATTGACTGGCAAACATAATGTTGCGAACCAGTTCTGCATTGGGTGGGATCACGATGTCAAGCGCATCTTCCACCGCACGAACGGAGGCCAGTGAGTGAACGGTAGTGCAAACACCACAAACACGTCCTACAAATGCCCAGGCATCCCGGGGATCGCGGCCTTTTAATATTTCTTCTATCAGACGCACCATAGTGCCCGAGCTGTAGGCATCCGTCACTTTACCGTCCTTTATCTCGGCCTCAATGCGAAGGTGGCCTTCTATTCTGGTAATGGGATCTATTACTATTCGATTACTCATATTGGTATTTCTTTAAGCGCAGCTCAGTGCTGCACGAGTGTTATTTTTCCAATTCCTGTTCAGATTCTTTTCCTTCGTCAATCAGGTCTTCAACCATCTTGTGCTTTCGCAGATTAGTGGCTACAGCGTGTGCGGCTACACCGGCAGCAGTAACGCCCAAAGCAACAAGTCCGATTTTATCGGCTGTGCTCTCGATGCCAAAGCCTCCAAGATTGGTTTGTCGCTGGTAGATCGGACCATTGTCCCAGAAGTTAGCTTCGCTGCAACCAAAACATCCGTGTCCGGATTGTATAGGATAGCTTGTGCCGTTGTTCCACTTAACCACTGAGCAGGCATTGTAGGTGCTCGGCCCTTTACATCCTACTTTATATAGACAGTAGCCACGCTTGGCGTTTTCATCATCAAAACTTTCAACGAACATACCCGCATCATAAAAAGGTCTGCGGTAACAGGTGTCGTGCACTCGTTTTGAGTAGAAAGCTTTAGGCCTGCCAACACCATCCAGTTCAGGTAACTTGCCAAAGGTCAATAGGTGAACCAACGTGCCAGCCATTACTTCGCCAATAGGCGGACATCCAGGCACCTTTACGATGGGCTTGCCTTTAATCAGTTTGTGAATAGGTGTTGCCGTGGTGGGGTTAGGCTTAGCTGCCTGCACGCATCCGTTGGACGCACAGCTTCCCCAGCAGATAACGGCTTTGGCACCAGCAGCCGTCTCTTGCAGAATATCTGCTGCAGACTTACCGCCAATGCAGCAGTACACACCGTCTGCGCCCATGGGCACAGAGCCTTCTACACAAAGTACATACTCTCCATAGTGCTCTTCCATGGTCTTTTTCATGGCGGCTTCTGCCTGATGACCCGATGCAGCCATCAACGTCTCCGTATAGTCCAGTGAAATTTTGTCAAGGATGATATCTGCAACGATGGGATGCGAGCTGCGAATGAATGATTCGCTACAGCAAGTGCATTCCTGAAAGTGCAACCATATCACTGGTATGCGGGGACTTGTTTTCAGCGCTTCTGCGACTTGAGCAACCCCGCTGGTGGACAATCCCATGTAGGCCGCAATCATCGTACAGAATTTCATGAAGTCCCTGCGTGTGTATCCTTTGTCACGCAACTCCTCATAGTAGGTGGGACGTTTGGTGGTAACTTCTGGTATCATAATGTTATCTGGAATGATTCTAATTTGATCGATAAAATTTTTTATTGAACAGGTCAATCAAGTTTACTCCAGAATAAGAATTACCAAATGACAAAAATCATGATCTCACCTGATCGTCATTAGCAGATTGAAACAGATGTCGGAGTAGTTTAGCCTACACAAAAAATTTTAACTCATGAGAACGACATACAAAATTCTAATTGCGCTGATGACTTTGTTTCCGTTCGCTGGTCTTGCGCACCCAGGACATGGTCACGGAAATCCATTGAGCCCTGACCACTACTTTGGAAATCCTGAGCACTCAATTCCGATTACACTCGCC
>DAORAG010000011.1:0-21558 GCA_035344095.1 Cyclobacteriaceae bacterium
GAGGAAGTGATGAATGACCCAACAAAAGGTATTGGTGCTGTAAAAACTGTGACACTGAATACGCCATTGGAACAGGAGCGAGTTGGAAGAGGTCTGGCGATCTATGAAATGAAGTGTTCTGCTTGTCACAAATTAACAGATCAACGAGTCGTTGGACCTGGATGGAAAGATATTACCAAGAGAAGACAACCCGAGTGGATTATGAACATGATCACCAATGTGGATGTAATGCTTGACAAGGATGCTGAGGCTCAGAAACTTCTGGAGCTTTGCCTCACCCGCATGCCGAACCAAAATGTTTCCATTGGTGACGCGAGGGATGTACTTGAATTTATGAGAAAGAATGACGGGGAGGAGTAACCAACTGAACCATACTTAAACATTTACCTATATGATCAAGAAACTTAAATATTTGTATCTATTACTTGCAGTAGGTGCACTACTGTCAGTATATAATTGCAAGCCTTCAGGCCCAAAAGAGGCGCTGTTAGGAGATGCAGCAGCAAAAGCTTATGTGCCTCCCGGGCAGTATGATGAGTTTTACAATTTTGTTTCCGGAGGATTTAACGGTCAAATGGCCGTCTATGGTATCCCATCAGGCAGGTTGCTAAAAATTCTGCCTGTTTTTTCGGTTTTTCCTGAGAATGGATATGGTTACAGTGAAGAGACCAAACCGATGCTCAATACTTCGCATGGTTTTGTTCCCTGGGATGACTTACACCACATCGCGCTTTCAACAACTAAAGGTGAGCATGACGGAAGGTGGGCTTTTGGTAATGGTAACAACACACCTCGAGTGGCCCGCGTAGACCTCGCAAACTTTCGTACGATGGAGATTTTGGAAATACCAAACAGCGGAGGTAATCACTCCTCACCCTTCATCACAGAAAATACTGAATACCTTGTAGCTGGAACTCGCTTTAGCGTTCCTCTGGGCGAGAATAGAGATGTTCCAATCAATTCCTACAAGAAGAACTTTAAGGGATCCATTAGTTTTATTAAAGTCAATCCGGAAAATGGGCATATGAATATTGAGTTTCAGCTTAGAACACCTGGATTCAACTATGATTTGAGTAGGGCAGGTAAAGGCCCTTCACACGGTTGGTTTTTCTTTTCGACTTATAATACTGAGCAGGCTCATACTCTACTGGAGGTAAACGCTTCCCAGAATGACAAGGATTTCATAATGGCAGTCAATTGGAAGAAAGCTGAAGAATATCTCGCACAAGGAAAGGGTCAAAAGGTAAAGTCAAGGTATGCACATAATCTCTATGACGAGTCTACTCATTCTGCCACAAGCACCATGCTGGATGAAGTGACTGTGCTTGACGTGACTGAATTAAAAGATATTGTATACTTTATCCCGTGTCCGAAATCTCCTCATGGGTGTGACGTAGATCCCACTGGGGAATACATTGTTGGCAGCGGGAAGTTGGCCGCTATGATGCCCGTATTTTCATTCACCAAACTTCAAAAGGCAATTGCAGACAAAGATTACGAAGGTGACTTTGAGGGAATTCCTGTTATTCGTTACGAAGCAGCACTACACGGTGAAGTGCAAAAGCCAGGACTCGGACCATTGCATACTGAGTTTGATGGCAATGGTAATGCCTACACTTCAATGTTTGTTTCTTCTGAGATCGTGAAGTGGAATGTCAAGACACTTGAGGTATTGGATAGAGTGCCTACCTATTACTCAATTGGTCACTTAAGTGTGCCTGGTGGACCAACTGTGAAGCCTCACGGCAAATATGTAATCGCCTACAACAAGATTACCAAAGACAGGTATTTGCCTACAGGACCCGAGTTGGCGCAGAGCGCTCAACTGTACTCAATAGACGGAGACAAGATGCAGTTGTTGCTTGATTTTCCTACAGTGGGTGAGCCGCACTATGCCGAAGCCTTGCCTGCCAGTCTAATAAAGGACAAGTCGGTAAAGATCAACCGGATCGAGGATAACAAACATCCCTACGCTGCCTTGGGTGAGGCAAAGGCGCGTGTTGAACGAAAGGGTAATGAAGTGCACGTATATATGACTGCCATTCGTTCTCACTTAACGCCAGACAATATTGAAGGCGTTCGGGTTGGTGATGATGTCTATTTCCACGTGACCAACCTTGAACAAGACTGGGATGTGCCTCACGGATTTGCGATTAGAGGAGCAGCAAATGCAGAGATTCTGGTGATGCCCGGGGAGACTCAAACCCTGAAGTGGAAACCACTAGTAGCCGGTGTGGTGCCTTTTTACTGTACTGATTTTTGTTCAGCCTTACATCAGGAGATGTCCGGTTATTTGCGTGTATCTCCTGCCGGTAGCAATACACCATTAAAGTTCTCAACAGGAGAAGTTGAGGAATCAACACCTTCTGGTGAGTAAACCTGTTTTCATAGTTTACAGGTTAGAAGATCGGGTGGCTTCCCACGATCTGTGGGAAGCCCCTGTTTTCAAAACCCAAATATTCTTTTTGAAATGAAGTCACTAAAACCAATATCGAGGATTGCAGTTGCCATTTGTGCTTTGGCACTGGTGTCTGCCTATTTCGTACCACTCTGGCAGATCTTGATGTGGGCACCACAATATCCCGAGGGATTAGAGATGAAGATTTGGATCAATAACCTTTCTGGTGATGTACGCACCATCAGTGCGCTAAACCACTATATAGGCATGAAGCACATTGAAGTAGAGATGTTTCCGGAATTTGGTTACATGATTTACATCGTGGGATTCATTATCTTATTTGGGTTGCTGTCTGCCCTTATCAATAAACGATTCATGTTGATAGGGTTTGTAATGGTTATTTGTGCAGCCGGAGTTGGTGCATTAGTTGATTTCTACCTTTGGGGTTATGACTATGGTCACAACCTTAATCCGGAAGCGCCAATTGTGATTCCGGGTATGGCATACCAGCCTCCACTGATTGGCACGAAAGTGCTTCTGAATTTCACAGCGTTTTCGGGGCCGGATGTTGGTGGGTGGATATTTATTTTGGTAACTGCAGGTCTGATTGCGATCCTTGTATATGAAGTGAAATTCAGCAGCAAAGTCACATCGTTGATTGCCCTGCCAATCGCTTTGGTCCTGGTATCATGCTCTACTGAACCTGTGCCTCTGGAGTATGGCAAGGATATCTGTCAACATTGCAAAATGACATTGGTGGATTCCAAATTTGGAGCGGAACTGGTCACCAAAAAAGGGAAGATTCTCAAATTCGATGATCTAAATTGTTTTTTGAATTTTTATAATGGCAATGAAATAAATCAGGAGGAGTACGCACATAAACTGGTCATTGATTTCGCCAGGCCGGGTACTCTAATCGAAGCCACTAATGCACACTATATAAAATCTGAACTTATTAAAAGCCCAATGGCAAGCCAACTTGCTGCCTTTGAAAATTACGAGGAGATGACTGCGTTGAAAGAGGAGTGGAAAGGCATCTATCTTTCCTGGGGTGAAGTGGTGACACAATTCAAATGAGATACACTGTTATAGCATATCTCTTTCTGATTGCTGTAGCTGCACAAGCCAAAACCATTGAAGTTGGTTCTGGTAAGGTTAACACGATTCGGGAAGCGTTACTGATTGCCGACCATGGAGACACCATTTTGGTTCAATCGGGTACTTACAGGGAGGGAAATATCGTTATAAAAAAATCCGTGGCGCTGATTGGCGTTGACTACCCAATAGTCGATGGGGAATTAAAATACGAGGTCTTCACAGTAAATGCTGATAAGGTTAGTATCCAGTTTTTCCGAATTAAGAATGTTGGCGTATCCAGTCTCAATGACCTTGCGGCAATTGGAGGGAATAATTCAAAGGGTCTGTTTTTAGCGAATAATATCATCGAGGACGCCTTTTTTGGAATTCACCTAGCCAACTGCAAAAGCAGCCGTATCGAGAACAACGTATTGACTTCGGATGGTAAAGATGAACTCCACGCTGGTAACGGCATACATCTCTGGAAAAGTGATCGTATCACTGTGAAAAATAATACCGTCACCGGTCACAGAGACGGGATTTACTTCGAGTTTGTTACCAATTCCATAATCAAGGATAATATTAGCCAGAATAACCTAAGATACGGGCTCCATTTCATGTTTTCGCATGAGGATGAATATAGCGGTAACACGTTTAAGAATAATGGCGCAGGAATAGCAGTTATGTATTCCAAAAAAGTAACGATGAAGGGAAATAGATTTGAAGAAAATTGGGGCTCCTCCGCGTATGGGCTGTTGCTCAAAGAAATAAGTGACAGCGACATCAGTAATAATATATTCTTTAAGAATACTGTGGCGATTTATATGGAAGGATGTAGTCGCAGTAAATTTTATTCCAATGAGTTCAGAGAAAATGGCTGGGGAATAAAACTTCAGGCCAGTTGTGATGCCAATGACTTTAATAAAAACAACTTCATCGCAAACTCTTTTGATTTGGGAACAAATGGCACGATGACTTTAAATTCAATCTCCCATAACTATTGGGATAAGTACACCGGCTACGATCTCGATAAAGATGGAGTAGGTGATGTACCATTCCATCCAGCAAGTTTGTACGCCATGATGGTGGAGAAAATGCCAACCTCGATTATGCTTTGGAGAAGCTTTTTGGTTTTTTTACTTGATAAGGCTGAAAAAGTAATACCCGTGGTTACTCCCGAAAACTTAAAGGACGACAACCCAGCGATGCAGGCGTATGATATCGGTAACTGATTTACGAAAAAAATTTGGAGCACTTGAGGTGCTAAAGAAGATACACGTGGACTTCACAAGTGGTAATACATACGCACTGATTGGCCCCAACGGTTCAGGTAAAACAACACTTATAAAATGTATTCTTGGCATGGTTGTTCCAGACAATGGATCAATAGCTGTAAATGGTGAGTCTATTTTTGGCCATTGGCATTATCGAGAAGCGATTGGCTACATGCCTCAAATCGGGCGATATCCTGACAACATGACTATTGGGCAGTTGTTTTCCATGATTATGGACTTACGAAAAGAATCTACCGCAATCGATCAAGAACTCGTCAGCGCTTTTGGGTTAGACAAAATATTGGACAAAAGAATGCATACGCTTTCCGGGGGAACGCGTCAAAAAGTGAGTGCAGCTCTCGCATTTATGTTCGACCCCGAGATCATGATTCTGGATGAACCAACCGCAGGTCTTGATCCTATTGCTGTTGAAATCATTAAGGATAAGATTGTGAGGGAGATGGACAAGGGTAAACTTTTTATCATCACATCACATATCATGAGCGATCTTGATGAACTTTCCTCCCATGTCGTTTATTTGGACAATGGCAAATTGATCTACAGTGATACCATAAGCGCGCTGAAAGACATAACGGGTGAAATAAAGTTAGGAAAGGCCATCGCTACAGTAATGAAAAGAACACAAAAGGGTCAGGAGGTATGATGAAGATTACAAAGTATGTTCTTATTGATATCGCGAGAAATAGATTTGTCATTTTCTACACGGTATTTCTTTTTCTCGTCTCCTTTTGCATGTTCAATCTAGAAGGTAACTCCGAAAAAGCTATTCTAAGTTTGTTAAATATAATGCTTATGGTGGTCCCACTGGTGAGCATTATTTTCACTGCGATTCATTTCTTCAATAGCTATGAGTTTATCGAACTCCTTCTTTCACAGCCAATCGATAGAAAATCGATCTTTCTATCCGAATACATTGCTGTTTCATTAGCGCTTACGCTGGCCTTTTGTGTTGGAGTGGGCCTGCCTGTTACGATTTTTAACGCTGGAAGCAGCTCGCTGGTACTGGTCCTATGTGGAGTTGTCCTGACTTTAGTCTTCGTATCGATAGCGTTTTGTGCAGCCGTTCTTACGCGTGACAAAGCAAAGGGAATTGGAATGGCTATGTTGTTTTGGATATACTTCACGTTGATTTATGATGGAATTGTTCTTTATGTGATTTATGCATTTAGTGATTACCCACTGGAGAAACTTACATTGACTCTTATCTCTTTTAATCCAGTGGACCTCGCCCGTATCATAATCCTCCTCAAACTGGATATCTCTGCCCTCATGGGATACACAGGCGCATTTTATAAACAGTTTTTTGGGAGCCCCATGGGCATGATCTATTCATTCTCGCTTTTGTTAATATGGGCGTTTTTACCACTGCTCCTGTCATTGCGAATCTTTTTAAGAAAGGACATATGATTGGCGACTTATGATTTCGATCATAATCGCTTTCTGATATTATTTCATTCTTCCATGAGGAATGTCATTGCTGGTTGGCATTCAAGAGATGAATTTCATACACCAAATCAAATGAATCACGATGAGATGAGCATAGCGTAGTCCTACGGCAACGGTATGTAATATCGACTACTGATTAGTTGGCGAAAATTCTAATGTGAATCGATGAGACCAGTTTAAAAACAAATTTTAACATATGAAAAGTAAAGCTATCCTTTTGCTCCTCATCAGCGCTGTGATGATGGCATGCAATCAAAACCCACAATCAGCAGCTACAAGTGTGACATCTGCGCCAGTTGATGGCGGTCAAGCGACTGTGCAAGATGATGTCTCACAGCAGAATATTGTTCAGGTGGCTGTTGGATCAGCAAACCATTCCACATTAGTTGCTGCGTTAAAGGCCGCTGAGTATGTTGATGCGCTAGCCAATGCAGGTCCGTTCACTGTGTTTGCTCCAACCAATGATGCGTTTGATCAATTACCCCCGGGAACCTTAGATGATCTGGTAAAGCCCGAGAATCAATCTAAGCTTCGCGATATACTTGAATATCATGTTTATATCGGAGTGATTCGTGAAAATATGATGCGTGACGGAATGAAGCTCAATGAAGCGAACACTAAAAATGTCACTTTGGGTAAAAACGGTGATGACTTCACGGTAAATGGTGCCAATATCGTTGCTACTGTCCCATGCTCGAATGGAGTTATTTATGTTATCGACAAAGTGTTGATCCCTGAGTAACAGAAATCAATAAAAAACAGAAAAAATATTTTCGAAAGGTTTAAACCTCACCAGGCAAAATTGAGTCTAAGGTTACGTCCGAGGAGTATGATTTGAAAAAAATACTCTTATGGTCTATGTTTGAAAGCATTTTCAAAAACCTTAAACAATTAATTAATTATTATGCGAAAATTTTTTTTTGTTAGTTCCTGTCTATTATTTTTTGTAACTGCGCTTTATGCACAAGCCCCACTCGAGAAGGGTGGAGCACAACTCAATGCCGGGTTGGGGTTTTCAACCTGGGGTGTGCCTGTTTATGTAGGAGCTGACTTTGGTATTCATCCGGCCATCACTATCGGGCCTAAACTTTCATATCGTAAGTACAACGACAAATTTTTGGGAGGGGAGTATAGCCAATCGTTGACTGTGATTTCATTTAATGGCAACTACCACTTTAATGAGTTGCTTAACCTGACAAGCCAATGGAACGTCTATGCAGGGTTGTCGCTTGGATACTATATCTGGTCTGATGTAAAATGGAATAACAACTCCAATGCAGCTTTTGGTGGCGAAGCGACAGGCTTGGGTCTTGATCTACAAGTAGGAGGCCGTTATTTCTTTAACGACAAGTGGGCCCTTAATCTTGAACTCGGTGGTGGCACCGGTTCGGGAGGAAGCTTCGGGGTGACCTATAAATTACAGAAATAGCATTTTGAAAATTATTTAAGGCGTTGTTCCGCAATAATCGGGGCAACGCCTTTTTTATGCTTGAAGCATGGAATTGTTCCCGATTCTGCATTTATTTTGGCTGGCTGAAAATCCTTAACTTGAAAACAAAAAGCCATGAAAAAATTGATCCTACCACTGTTCATCTTGATTGGTTTCGGTTCCTTTGGCCAAAGCCAAAACTGTCAGATAATTGGTTTTGCGGATACCGACTACATCTTGCAGGTTTTGCCAGAGTTCAATAAAGCCCAAAATGAACTTCAGATTGACATCAACCAGTATGAGAAGCAATTTGAGGCTAAGGTGGCAGAGTATGAAAATAAGTTGAGAATGTATCAGCAAGGGGCATCTGCAATGATCGATATTGTAAGGCTTGATAAGGAGAATGAACTCAGAAGGATTCAAGAATCGATCGAAAAATTTCAGGGTGATGTTCAGGTTGCGATTAGGAAAAGGGAAAATGAGTTAATTCAACCGATTTTAAGTAAGGTAGGTCGAGCCATCGATGCGGTAGCTCAGGAAAATGGATTTGACCTTATATTGAATTCAAAAGTAGGAGCTACTAGGGTGGTTCAATTTGCCGATAAGAAATTTGATGTTTCATTATTGGTATTGGACAAACTTGGTGTCGACAAGGATTAGTATTGCTCTATTAAACAATATATCGCATTGTGACAATTGCTGAGGCTAGCCACCTAATTGATGCTGCCATACAAGGTGCACCCGTGGAGTATTGGGCCGACCTGGGGTGTGGGTCCGGAACTTTTACGTATGCCGTGGCCGAACTGTTGGGTGATGGCAGCAGAATTTTGGCCATCGACAGACTAACTCAACATTTGGCCAAAGAGCGTGCTCAGGTTGAAATTACATTTTCTCAGCTTGATGTAGAACACATGATACGCGATAAAGGAGAATTTGATGGGGTCATTATGGCCAACACACTTCATTATATCAAGGAGCAATCGGCCTTCCTCGAAAAGCTTTATCCCTGGATCAAGCCCAGCGGTAAATTGGTTTTGGTGGAATACAATACCGAGCGAAGTAATCAGTGGGTACCGTACCCTCTCACTTTTGAAAAGGCGCAGTCTTTATTAGCGCAGTCAGGCTTTAAAAGCGTAGAAAAAATCGGGGAAAGGCCATCCCAATATAGAACTGACAACATGTTTGCCTGCGTAGCTTGCGTCTAAGTTTGCTTATGATATCACTTCAGGGCTTGCTATTATCACCTTAGGTTTCATAATAACTCTGGCCGTCACCGAGTTTGTAATCAGGCATGCAGCTTCGGCCTTCTCTAGCACCCGTAGCGCCTTGCTCTCATCCTTTTCATCAAAGACTGTGACAACAGGTTCGAGAACAACTTCTGTCATTTTGTATTTGCCTTCCACCTGATCCAGTTTTCCCGTGGCAGGACAGGTGAAGTTTTCGAAATCAAGTTTAAAATTTTCGGCAATGGCCAGAAAGGTTGTCATCAAACAACTGCTGATCGCTGCAGTAAAAAGATGTTCAGGCGACCAAACTCGTTCGATTCCCTTGGGAAACGGGGGAGGAGTTGCAACCTTCAGTTGCTGATCTAGTTCCGTGCTGGTGAGTACTCCCTGGCGATCGTGTTGCCAGGATAGATTTATTGTGTACGAATGTGAATAGCTCATAACTAAATGTTTACACAAAGAAACGAGCTCTTTTTTAGCTGGTCTATGATATAAGTCACACAGCAGGGTGAGTTTTAATAAATACTTACTTTTGCGCTCAATCGAAACCTGAGCTTTGAAAAAGCAACTACTCAACCAGCTTGTTAATATTTTTTGGACAGTGCTTGCATTTGCTCCGGTGATGGCGTTCTGGTTGGCAATTGGAATGAATATCTATTTCTATCTCCTGATAATTCCCAGTATTTGTCTCCTCTTTCTTCCCAACCATGTTTATAAAAGATTTCAGCTCAGTGATCGTCCTGAATACTATCAGAGATTGGGGTTAAAATTTTTTCGCAGGTACACCCAGGATGGTGACATTATCAAGCAAATCCTGCGAAGTGACAATTCATATAAAGTGAGGAGAACAAAAAAGGAGTTTGTGAATTACCTGAAGACTATTCAAGTATACGAACGATACCATATGGTTTGTTTTGCTTTCTTTTTATTCACAGGATGCTATGCGATCGTTTTGGCCAACTTTGCCATTTTCATCCTGATCACCATGGCCAACATTTTATACAACGTTATCCCATTGCTGCTGCAGCAATACAACAGGCTCCGAATTAAGCGATTGTTGACTGATTAGTTTAGTCTTCGAACTTTTATGTTGGCCGCACCAAAAATAATATTCTTATTGATGTGAGCAGGCCCATCCAGTCTTATCTCTGGTTCACCGAATGCGCTTATCTTGAGTTCGTCCTGTGCATTGAGTGTCAGCGTGCCTTCCCCATAAAGTCGGGACACAGCGGTGTTGCTTGACAGCTTTTGCGTGTCGATCTGATTCTCGCCAAACAGGCGGTATACCTGATGTTCAACAGCTCCTCCGTTGATTTTTACGTGATTTGATCCAAAAATGGAGGCCTTAAACTTTTGAGTTTGCAGCGAAGCGAGTGATATTTCATTCTCGCCATACACTTTGAGTTTAAACCTGTCACTGACTATCGCACTTTCGCACTCCACACCTTTTTCACCACGAATCTCAATGCCTCGCAGGTTTTTGTAGGTGACATACGCTGTCACATAACGGTGGCCGTATCGACTCACCGAATGCTTTTGACCGTTGTAGTAGTATTTCTGCCTCTTTTCAACGAGTCGGGCATCGTCCAAATAGATCAACAATTTCTTGCGCTTTACTTTCACGTTGACTACAGCTGGGTCGATGTCGCTATAATCAAAACGTATTGACTCCTTTTCACCCTGCTGGAGTACCACTTTCACAAATTGAGACGCCATTATCCGGTCGAAGGGTTCAAGTGATTGACTTTCTCCTTGTGCAAAGGATTTTGCGAAAGGAAAAAGGATCAGGGCTGTCATAAGGGTCAATGAGATGTGTTTCATAATATCAGGATAATGTCAAACTTAACGATACCAGGCCAAAGATGCATTTACGTCTCCGGAAGTTGCATCATCTCCAAAATTATTCCGAACGCAAGGATTTGACCGGATTGTCCACAGCCGCCCTCAACGCCTGCATGCTAACAATTCCGATAGCCAATATGAACGCAAGGCCTCCGGCCAAAGGGAACGTCCACCAAGGGATATCAACCCGGTAGGGATAGCGCTCCAGAAAGCTGTCCATAGCATACCAGGCGATGGGAGCTGAAATTATGAAGGCCATAATCACCAGACGGCTGAAATCGCGTGATATCATCACCACCACTGCTGTTACCGTAGCGCCCAATACTTTTCGGATACCGATTTCTTTGGTACGTTGCTCCGCAGTAAATGCGGCAAGACCAAATAACCCCAGACCCGTAATAAACAAGGCCAGGAAAGCAAAGAGGTTGGCCAACTTGCCGATCAGGTCAATTGTGGTAAATTTCTTTTTGAACTCAACATCTGCGAAGCTGTATTCAAATGGATAAGCGGGGTTGAGTTGTGCAAAGATGTTACTTACTTTTTCGAGTGACGCCTGCAAATCGTCTGTTTTTGACAAACGAATTGTTACCGATGAGATCCAGTCTCGATCCATTATCATAAACAGTGGTCCCACCGCGCGAAAAGGCGAGCCCATCAATGTATTGTCTACCACCCCGATCAATTCTCTTTTACCTCCCCAAAGATCAAGTTGTTGCCCTATGGGATCTTCCAGCCCCATGATATCAAGTGCTGCCTGGTTGACAATAATTGCTGCGGTATCACTCTTGAAATCCTCAGAAAAGTCTCTGCCTTGAAGCACTTTGATACCCATGGTCTTTGTATAGTCATACTCGGTAGCCACGGTGGCAAAGATTACTCTTAGGTCTTCGGGCTTCCCTGGCCAGCCCATAAAATTATTCGACCATATCTCTGTTATAGGGCTGTTGCTGCGTGTTACCGACTCTACTACTCCCGTGCGGAGCAATTCCTGCTTTATTGTGTTATAGTTTTCTCTTAGTTCGTTGTTGTATTGAATCGTAATCAAGTTTTCCTGGTTGTAGCCAAGATCTCGGCTCTTTACGTGTTGTATTTGATAATAAACAACAATAGTACCCACGATCAGGATGATGGAGAATCCGAATTGAAGGGTGACCAAAATTTTCCGCGGCAAGCTCGCGCTCTTACCTACCTGTATTTTTCCTTTCAACACTTTTACAACATTGAATGAAGACAGGTACAGCGCGGGATAACTTCCAGATACCAGACCGGTGATGAGAATGACGGCCAAAGTGAAAATCCAGAATTGTGAAGAGAGATAAGGTACATACAGATGTTTTTCCACGAGGTCGTTGTAAAATGGCAATACACCTTCGACTAGAAAAATCGCGAGCACATATGCGATGAAAGTAATGAGAAGAGACTCTCCGAGAAATTGAGCCACCAACTCTTGACGTTTCGATCCTACAGACTTGCGAATGCCCACCTCACGTGCGCGCCTTTCTGACCGTGCAGTGGCGAGATTCATGAAATTGATACAAGCGATAACGATGATGAAAATGGCTATGACGCTAAACATGTTCACATAGTCAATCATCCCACCTGACTCCTGGCCATTCTCAAAATCGGAATGAAGCCGCCAACGACTGAGGGGATGAAGAAATAATTCTTTCTTCACATTATCATCTTGTTGTTTTACCATGAGCAGATCGCGGATTTGCGCCTCTACGTCATCAGGATTTGTGCCCTTGGGGAGTTCCACAAAAGTTTGGAACGAACTATTCCCCCAGTTGTGCTCGGCATTTTTTGCCCAATCTTGTGTGGCAAGCATTAGTGCAAATGGAGTGAGGTAGTCAAATTCGAAAGAAGAATTGGATGGAATATCCTTGAGAATCCCAGTCACCTTCACATCCGAGCTGTTGTCCATTTTTACGAGCTTGTTGATAGGATCCTCGTCACCAAACAGGCTTCGTGCAGCGGACTCTGTAAGCACAATGGAGTAAGTGTCGTCAAGCACGGTTTCGGGCGATCCGGTAATTAGCGGAAACTGGAACATTTCCAGGAACTCAGAACTGGCGAAATATCCTCGTTTGTTCAATTTTTTATCACCCACTGTCAGCAGGTGAGTTCCGCCCCAATCAGAGATGGCAGTGTTTTTGATATCGCTGACCTCTTCTTTCAGTGCTGCCTTTAGCGGCTGTGGTGTAGAAATCCATGAATTGATCTTTCCATCAAAATGCGCGTTCGTCCAAACCTGGTAGAGTTCATTCACTTTTGGATGAAATCGATCATAAGATGTTTCATCTTGCACCCATAGTACAATCAAAATGGTGCAGGCAATCCCCACCGCCAAACCAGTGATGTTGATAAATGAGTAGACAGAG
Organism: Cyclobacteriaceae bacterium; assembly: GCA_035344095.1. Taxonomy (GTDB): domain Bacteria; phylum Bacteroidota; class Bacteroidia; order Cytophagales; family Cyclobacteriaceae; genus ELB16-189. The sequence continues at coordinate 13,095 of DAORAG010000011.1, forward strand.
TTTTTCATTAAACTCCGTATGGCAACTTTAAGATAGTTCTTTAACATAAGGCTCTTTTAATCTGGCAGTTTAGTCTCCTGTTACTCGCTTCTAAGTGATTTCACCGGGTCTCCAGTGGCTGCTTTAATAGATTCAAAACCCACAGTGAGCAACGCGATAGTAATGGCACCCAATCCGGCAACAAAGAATATGATTATGTCAATCTCAATTCGGTAGGCAAAGTCAGAAAGCCACTGGTCCATTACGTACCACGACAAAGGCATAGCGATGGCGAAAGCGATAATGATGAGTTTGATGAATTCCTTTGACATCAGGTTTACAATCTGGCTTACGTTCGCACCCAGCACTTTGCGGATGCCAATTTCTTTGACTCTACGTTCTGCCATGTAGGATGACAGGCCGTACAAGCCGAGGCAGCTGATGATCATTGCAATAGCTGTAAACGTGGTAATAATGGTAGACACTTTTTGGTCCTCCTCATATTGTCTGTGAATACTATCATCGAGGAAAGTGTATTCAAAGGGCGTATCTGTGATTACTTTATTCCAGGTAGCTTCAATTGTAGCCAAAACCTGAGATAGGTCTTCTGTTTTTACACTTAGAATACCATAATCAAATGTTCTGCCCTCACTATTCATTTTAAAGAGTGTTGGTTTGATCTCCTCTTTCAATGAGAGTTGATGATAGTCTTCCATCACACCTATGATCTCGTGTGATATCTTTTCGCCTTGCCATTCGGTAAATACATGTTGGCCGATTGCCTCTTCAGGTGTAAAACCAAGTTCAGACGCACCGATTCGATTAACCACTATCTTATGATCACCATCGACCTCACTCTCAGTAAAGGTTCTGCCGGCTAACATTTTAATACCAATAAGTTCGATGTAGCCCGCGTCAACCGTATTATTAAAATGCAGTTTTGCTAAATCCATGTTTCCGCCTTGCGGATACAACGCGAAGTCACTCCAGATGCGCGACCCTGGCATGTAGTCTGCTGCTGAAACACCAAGTATTCCTGCTTCACGACTTACCTCACTTTTGAATGATTCAAAACCTTTTTGCGCATAGGTGGTTCTGAGCGGTAATACAATTTTAGCTTCGGGATTGAAACCCAGGCTTTGGTTTTGCATGTAGCGCAGTTGTTTGCCAATGATCAACATGCCACACACCAATGCTATGCCAATCACAAATTGAAAGACCACAAGCCCTTGACGCAATGTACCTGACGAGTTGCCCAGATTTACTTTTCCTTTCAATACTTCTGCCGGCTGAAAGGAAGAAAGGTAAAAGGCCGGGTAGCTTCCGGCAACAAGTCCTGTGATAACGGTGATGGCAACCAATGCCGATCCGAAGTATAGAATGTTGTGTGTGTCGAATGAAATTTGTTTGCTCGTCAGCTCATTAAAATAGGGTAGTGCGAGGTAAATCAGACCAATGCTGATCACGATAGAAACTGCCACAAGCAACATGGCTTCTCCCAGCAACTGTCTGATCAAAGAGCTTCTGAATGCACCCATTACCTTTCGCACACCAATTTCACTCGCACGCTTTGTTGCCTTTGCTGTTGAAAGGTTCATAAAATTGATGCACGCGATAAGAAGGATGAAGATTGCAATGGATGAAATGACATACACGTAGGTTATCCTTGGGTTTTGTCCGATGTCTGATCTGAGATAAATGTCTGACACTGGTTCAAGATCAAGCGTTTTGGTCATGCCCAGTGCTTTCATATCCTCTGCACCGTATTTGATCAAAACCTGGTTCATTCTATCTACCACGGCTGCGCGATTATGACCGGGTATCAGTCTGACATAAGCTGGAACAAAATTCTGACCACCCCATTCGCCCTGAGCATCTTCTGATCGCAAATAAGCTGCCCATCCACCACTGGTCATGGAAACAAAAAAATTGGCTTCAATATGGCTTTTGCCAGGTTGCCGAAACACGCCCGTCACTTTGAAATCTCCCGAGGGACCACCCTGACTTATGTAAATCATTTTGTTCAATGCCGATTCGTTTCCGAATAACTTTTTAGCCATCTGCTGAGAGATTACGACCGAGTTGGCTTCAACCAACGCATGGTCCGGATTGCCTTCCAACAGTTCGTAGTTGAGGACCTTGAATAAAGTAGAATCGGCAATCAATCCATTTTCCTCATAGAAAATATTGTCCTCATACTTGATAAGATTGAGTTGTACTCCAGGAGGATTCAATGCGCGAGTCGCGAATATTACATCCTCAATCTCTTCTTGCATTGCCATCGCAATAGGAGGGGAACATGTTCTTAATTTGTCGAGCCCTTTGGTTCCCTCGAACTTGGTGACTATCCGATATAGATTTTCTCCTTCTTTATGATGTTTGTCGTAACTGAACTCGTCCTGAATGTAAAGAGCTAGCAACAGGCAGCAGGCTATCCCGATAGACAAGCCAAAGATGTTGATTGACGAGAAGACTTTGTTTTTAGAAAGATTGCGCAGTGCAATTTTGAAGTAGTTATGAAGCATACGAGAAGGTTTCGAATATGATTACCCAAAAAAGTGCCAATGGTTACACATCCCAATAGACACTGGAATGGGGCAAAGGATGCTTGAACAGGTACGTTAATGAACGGTGGCCTGTTCAAATTTGATCACTGAAACCTGTTATTGTAGTATTTGAGCTCTTTTTCCCGCTCAATTTCAGAGCGTTCTCGCTTGATCCGGACTTTCGCTGGAGGGCCTACCATGATCGGAACTCGCTCAACTTCTACGTTTGCCAACTCCAGGCCATACATCGCCTCAGTTGACAAGCTGAATCGTTTCACGAACCGGTAACCCTGGATGATAAGGTTGTCAAAAGTTGATATCTCGCTATCGATAGAGGCAAGTGAATGAAGGATGATAAACTTAAAATCGGCTGGCATACTGTGTTTCTTTAGCGAATCGTAGTGACTCACCAAATCGATCTCAGCGTTTTCAGCCATGTCATGAAGTATACGATTAAAGAGAATGTTTACCCGGTGATCAGATTTGAAACCAAGCTTGATACGAATGAAGAAAGCTTTCTTCGGTATTATCGTGTCAACAGAGTATTTACTGGTGTATGGACTATCAACTGTATCCACGTGAATAAACCAGTAGACGTCAGCCCGTTTGGGTCGCTTTTTGAAAATAGAATAGACGATGTTCGAGTCGATGGATCGTTTGCTGTCGGCTACGGCCATATAAACAAGGTTAGTAGCTTCCTTCGGTATGGTGGTGTCTGCTTGAAGATCCTGAATAAGCGGAACGTAATGTTTGATCTCAACGAACTCAGTATGACGGTCACGCAGTCCTCTCGCTTTCACCAGGATGAACATCAGCATGAAGAAGAAGAAGGCTATGGTAAATGTAAACCAGCCACCATGTTGAAACTTGCTGAGATTGGATACCAGAAACATTCCCTCTATAGAGAAGAAGACAAGTGCAAGGATCGTTGATCTGAGTCGCGACTTTTTGTTTGTGGTAAAAAAATACACCAACAACGTTGTTGTCATCAACATGTCGAAGGTGATGGCCAGTCCGTAGGCGCCCTCCATCGCGGAGGATTCGCGGAAGATGAGCACCACGAGAATTGTGCCACCCAACAAAATCCAGTTCATTGCGGGCAAGTAAATCTGGCCCTTCATCTGGCTTGGGTAACGAACGCGCGTGCTAGGCCACAGTTTGAGTTTCATAGCCTCATTCACCAAAGTGAAAGTACCCGAGATCAATGCCTGGCTGGCGATAATGGCTGCCATGGTAGCGATGATGATACTGAAAATCAGAAACCCATCGGGTACGATCGCATAAAAAGGTATTTGTCCATTTAGCGTTGATCCTTCAAGGGTGAGCAACCAGGCAGCTTGACCGAAATAATTGATCAATAAACAAACTTTTACAAAACCCCAGCCCAGACGAATGTTGCCTTTGCCGCAATGGCCGAGATCAGAGTACAAGGCTTCCGCTCCCGTGGTACATAGGAATACCGCCCCCAATAACCAGAATCCTCCCGGATAGTTGACCAACAAGTTGATCGCATACATCGGGTTAACTGCCTTAAGCACGGATAGATTTTGAGAAAGATGAATCATCCCCAAAACACCAAGTGTGAGGAACCAAACCAACATAATGGGGCCGAATGTCTTTCCCACTACACTGGTGCCAAACTGTTGAAAGAAGAAAAGCAGAATCAGTATGACAATTACGATGGGAACTGTTGGGATATTGGGATTGTCGATGGTTAGACCCTCTACCGCTGAGGAGATACTAATGGCTGGTGTAATGAAACCATCTGAGATGAGTGTAGCACATCCAATAATGGCAAGGTATACGACCCACTTGGCTTTGTACTTCCTTACCAGGGCGTACAACGCGAATATCCCACCTTCACCCTTGTTGTCAGCGTTGAGGGCCAGGTATACATATTTGATACTTGTGATCAGCGTTAGCGTCCAGAAGACACAAGATACGCCACCTAAAACAAGGTCCTCGGTGATGATGCTTTCATCGACAATGGCTTTGAATACATACAATGGCGATGTTCCAATATCGCCATAGATGATGCCTAGCGAAACCAGTACGCCAGCAGCCGAAAGTTTATGTTTAACCGATCCAGAGTCCATCTATATTTCTTCCTTAGGTCGACCAATAATCAACCTATTGCTTCTGTCGTAAGAGAAATAACTCCATACCCAGCTGAAAAAGGTAAAAACTTTATTCCGAAATCCCATAATGGAGATCAAGTGAACAAACATCCAGATATACCAGGCAAAAAAGCCTTGTGTCCTAAAACTGTTCAAATCTACCACTGCGCGGTTGCGCCCGACCGTTGCCATACTACCTAAGTCCTTGTATTTGAAGGGCTTCATCTGTTTTTTGGCAATTAATTTTTTCAAATTCTTTGCTAATTGTCTGCCCTGTTGAATAGCGGGCTGTGCCATCATTGGGTGACCTTGGGGGAACCTTGGTGCGCTTTCCATAGAGGCGACATCTCCGATAGCAAAGATATTTTCGTATCCTTTTACGCGATTGTATTCATCGACCTTGAGGCGGTTTCCTTTGGCAAGACTTTGGTCGCTTAGGCCTTGTATTGGATTCCCCTTCACACCCGCAGCCCAAATCAACGACCTGGAGATTAGTTTTTCTCCATTGTTGAATTCCACCGCGTAACCATCATATGATTTCACCGCCAGATTGAGATGAACCTTAACGCCCATCTGGTTAAGGTATTTCAAAGCTTTCTCTGATGCAACTTCGCTCATTCCATTAAGTAACCGTGGTCCGGCCTCAACGAGATGAATGTCCATGTGTCTCAGATCAAGCTCTTTGTAATCCTTTGGAAAAACATTGTGCTTAAGTTCGGATAGCGCCCCGGCCAATTCAACGCCTGTGGGCCCACCCCCAACGATCACGTAATCCATCAGACTATTCATTACCTCGTTATCATCGGTGAGCAATGCGAACTCCATGTTACGGATGATCCTGTTTCTCAATTTGATGGCATCGGTGATGTTCTTCATGGCCATGGCATTTTTCTCCAGTTCAGCGTTGCCGTAGAAATTGGTAGCCGCACCAGTCGCAATTACGAGGTAGTCGTAGCGAATGCCACCGATTGAAGTCTCGATATAGTTCTCTTCAGGCTTGATTTGATTTACTTCTCCGAGGCGGAAATAGAATTCTGTTTGATCTGAGAATCGTTTTCGGAAAGGGAAAACAATGGAACTGGTTTCTAATCCGGAGGTGGCTACCTGGTATAACAGGGGCTGAAAAGTGTGGTGATTGTATTTGTCAAAGAGTACAACCTGGGCTTTCAGATTCTTGAGACCTCTCACGAGTTCTATTCCTCCAAAACCGCCTCCGATTACGATGATTCTGGGGTGTCCCAGATCCGCGATTCGGGTGCGCGCGGTAATCAAATCGGGGTTCAAAATGCTGGTTTCTTAAAACTGGCTGCGAAGTTACACCAACTGCCTAGAATAAAGGCAACGACAAAAAATAAATTTGGAGCCGCCATATATATGACTCATAATCAGGGTATTTTTGTGTCATAAATGCAATTGATTATGATTAAAAAGCTTGTTTTTATTGTATTGGTTGGCCTTGTGATGATGAGCTGCGGTGGTGGTCAAAATGAAAAACTTCAGATGGCTGTCGATAGCCTGACACAGGCGCTGAATCAAAGCCAGCAAGTTGCTAATACGCTTCAAGAAGTTGGTGTGTTGATGGATTCAATCGATGCCAACAGGCAATTGCTAAAGATTAACATGACGGAAGGAACAACTTATACGGACTATACCGCCCGCATGAGAGATATTAACGACTACGTTAAAGAGAGTCAAAAGAAAATAGAGGATTTGGAGGCCGCGTTGAAGAAATCGAGAGGCGCTTCCAATGCTTTCTCCAATACCATCAAGAAGCTTAAAGCTGACCTTGAGGCCAGAAACAAGGAAATTCTTGAGCTGCAAGAGCAAGTAGACAAGTATCGAAATGAAAATCAGAACCTGATCCAGACTGTGACTCTTCAGGAGGCTGAGCTGAGCGATAAAGAAGCCCAGATTCTCGCGAAAGAGCAGGAGCTTGCTCTCATTGAAGCGCGCATTCAGGAACTCATGATTCAAAGCAAAATGAGCGAAGGTGATTCTTACTATGCGCGTGGAGAAGCAATAGAAGAAGCTGCCAACCGAACTAAACTGGCTCCGCGCAAGAAAAAGGAGACATATGCCGAGGCACTGGAGATGTACAAGAAGGCGTTGTCTCTGGGTGTAGCAAAAGCTCAGGCAAAGATTACCGAACTGGAAAGCAAGGTTAACTAAACTGCTCCGTTCTCTGCTCCGATGAGGTAAACGGTGTAGGTGATGTATCCCATAAAAAGGATAATCGCTTCCCATCTATCCAGTTTGCGTTGATTCAGCGTAAACATGAAGATGAGAAGTACAACGCTCGCTATTATCACAACGAAGATATCGAAGTTGAGGACGCTGTCGTAAGCCATTGGCTTAACAAGTCCCGTTGCGCCAAGTATAAGGCACAGGTTAAAAATATTTGAGCCCACAACATTGCCAATGGCGATATCAGTGTTCTTTCTAAATGCGGCAACGGCAGAAGTGGCAAGCTCCGGCAGAGAAGTGCCAGCCGCTAATATGGTAAGACCAATCAGTCTCTCACTAAGGCCATATCGCTCAGCGATGAGCACAGCATTGGTCACCGCTAGTTCCCCGCCACCCAATAGCATGGCAAGCCCGATCAATATCATGCCTATTGAAACTGAAGTGCGATAGGTTTTGATAGGAGTTCCATCTCCATAGTCGCTGGCAGACTTCATGGTGCGATAAACATAGAGCATGAATAATCCGAAGAAGCCAAGAAGGATTAGGGCATCCGTTCGGGTGAGTGAATCAGTAGTTAAACCCCAGATCATCCGATCGTTTACCAGGACAAAAAGCAGCAGAATGGCTCCGATAGAAATTGGAACTTCGAATTGTACCGTCTTTCGCTGGACAACGAGAGGAAAAATGATGCCGGACACCCCTAGAATAAGCAACAGGTTGAAGTTGTTGCTCCCCAGGATGTTGCCAAACGCAGCAGTACTATAGCCTTTGGTAGCAGACATCATGTTGACCAGTAATTCCGGTGCTGACGTGCCGAAAGAGACAACGGTCAGGCCTATTGCCAGATTTGAAATATTGAATTTTTTAGCAATGGAAGATGCGCCTCCAACAAGGAAATCGGCCCCTTTGACAAGGACAACAAAACCCGTAATAAGAAGCGCCAACTCAAGCAGCATAGACCAGGTTAAGGTATAAATATAGATTCAAATTCTGTAAAACGGTTAACTGTGGCGTGATAAAAATATATGCAATAGGCGGCACATCAGCATGCCGTTTGAGCCGGAAGTCTTGATAGGAAAAGCCGTCTCGATGCCTTGTAATTGGCGCGAAATTCACTGAATTTATCCCTTTGGGCTCCTACAAACTAAGTAGGCAATGCGTATTATTGCACTTCATGATTTTGAAGCTCGAGGATATCAAAACGCCCATTGCGAAGGAAATGGACGAGTTCGAAATAAAGTTTCGGGCATCGATGAAAACCAACGTTTTTTTGTTGGACAAAATCATGAACTACATTGTTAAGCGCAAGGGAAAACAGATGCGGCCCATGTTTGTGTTCCTAAGTGCCGGGGCCACAGGACAAATTTCTGAGTCAACCTATCACGGAGCGTCTTTAATTGAACTACTACATACGGCCTCGCTGGTTCACGATGACGTGGTGGATAATGCCAACTACAGGAGAGGTTTTTTTTCAGTTAATGCGTTGTGGAAAAATAAAATTGCCGTCCTCGTGGGCGACTTTCTCTTATCACGAGGCCTTCTATTATCCATTGAACACAATGAAATCGAATTGCTTCGCATTGTATCCCATGCCGTCAAGGAAATGAGTGAAGGTGAGCTTTTGCAATTTGAGAAGGC